>NZ_PTFE01000045.1:0-62539 GCF_002936975.1 Bradyrhizobium sp. AC87j1 | reverse complement strand
TGGGGGCGAGTTGAGCAAGAACGGGCGTGTCAGCGCTCCAATTCGCCGCGTATGAATGACGTTCGCCTTGAAGATTGGCGGCAAATATTCGGTCGACCATGTGGGCGTGATTCAGAACACGCAGTGCTGCCCGATATTCCGTTGTGCGCGGTTCAGCATCGACGGTGTTCAAGGCGAGAAGCAACTCCGCATTCGAGGCGGCTTTGTATTGAAGCAACGAGCTTATTAGGGTCTTGGCCGTCATGTTCTTCTCCTTGCGTATCAGAGAATCCCCGGAACAAACCCCCAGATGCCGATCGCAAATAGCGTCGGCATCAGAGAGCTGTACGGGCATGACGGCTACTTGTGCGCTGGCGGCCGCTCAATCGCGCACATAGAATTTGCACGTGTATGCAGGACGGTTCAAGATCAAAAAAGCAAAGTTTCTGTCATGACCATCGCCGGTCACTCGAGGTGTAGAATCAATTTGGTGTGCCACCGGAACAGGGTCTCCTTTTGGCCCGACTCGGATCTCCGGCGATGTCCGCTTTGGCGCCGCTATTGAGGGCATAGCAGACGCCAAACGCACCCTGATCCGCAGCGTTCCGATTTTTTAGTACACGCCCTAGCCAGGAAGTGCGGCCCGCGCGAGCAGCTCTCGCGGGGGCCGATTAGCATCAGTCCGCCGGATTCCAGATCAGGGCTCGGCGAAGGAACAGGAAGGGCGTCGACGGATGGCGGCACGAGAAACTTTTCCGGCCAGCGATCCCCCAAAGATCACGCGACCAGCCAAACGAACCGCACGGAAATCAGCTGTCCGCGACACTGGGCGAAGACGCGGCTGAGTCATCTCGGGAGGGCCATGGCGATCCGCGGACATGCGAATGCCCTGCGGACGCCATGCTGCTGCGCAGGGAGATCCCGCGCTCTGGTGCTGGTTGAGACCCTGGACCCCTCCCGGCGAGTCCAGTCGTTCGCGTCACGCCTCAAAAGAGGCAGCGGTGTCCAACTTTGGAGGTCTGACTTCACGGGGGGGCGGAGGAACAACGAGAACGTCCACGTTCACGGACCGCAACACTTCTTCTGTGACGCTGCCAATCAACGCTCGGAGCAACCCAGATCGGCCGTGAGTACCCAGTACGAGCATGTCCGGGCGCTTTTCCGCCACAGCGCGCGCGATCACCTGCATGGGAACGCCCTCGTCGACCCTAAGCGACCATCGCTGCGTGCCGAACTCATTGGCCACGAGAAAACGGCTCATTTCCTCCATCGCCCCGTGGCGCTCGCTGTCGACATATCCACTGATGACGTCGGAGCTCGCACCAGAGCTGAGCAATCGTCTTTTAGCCACCGGCGAGAAGGCGTGAAGAAACGTCGCTCCGTCTTCCAAAAGCCCGGCGGACAGGCCGAAGCGGATCGCATCGGCCGATGTCTCCGACATGTCGATCGGCACCAGAACCCGTTCGTACTGCCGCTGCGCTTCGTTGTTCACCATTAGCACCGGATACTTCCCTCCGCGAATGACACGCTCGATAGTGGTCCCTGTAAAGATATCGCGCAGAAACTGCTTGCGATGGGCTCCCATTACGATGAGATCGGCGCCGACCGCGGCGCTCGCGCGCAAGATCCCGTCGAAGGGGTGCCCCCTGATCACGGTCGCATGGCAACGCGCGTCAGGCAGCTCGGGCATCGACCCGATCTGCTCTGTCAGCACCCGCTGAGCCTCACGCTCTTCCATGCGGGCCAGATCGGCGGGCAGGTCTTCATCAACGACGTGAACAAGGTGCAGCTCGGCACGGCGGGCGCGAGCCAGAAGGCCGGCTTGACGCAGAGCGCGATGAGAACGCGTAGAAAAATCCGTCGCAGCGACGATGATCATGTCAGAACCCTTGTATTGGCCCACTTCGCCGAGGCGATCTCGGCAAGGCGGCGATTTGATTGCTTAGGCCCGCTCATGACGCGGTCACACACAGGCGGCCCCGAGATCCGGAGCAGGAGCGTGTCGCGGTCGAAAACCGTATGGGCGGGAGCGCGAAGGTGACAAAGCACCTTCCAGCGCGTCACCCCTCTGGGTGATGCGGTATCGGAGGCGGACGGCGCGCAAAGGCTGCGCGAAACCCGTCTGGATCATAAATCCAGATGAACAGGATCCACGAGGTCAGGACGAGTAGTGCCAAAAAGACAGACATGAAGAACTCCCGGCTTGGTCAGAATCGTTGAGTTGCCGCGCCCGGGCGATACAAATCGCCCGGGTCACACGCCGATTTGCAGCCGGTTCTCCCGAATGTCTGGTCGCACTTTGGTCATCACGTCCTCTATTTGGAATGCCGCAGATCTTCGAGCGGCATCCGCAAGATCGGGCCGCCGGCGGCGGCCGGCTGAAGTCGCGGCGAACGTTGCACGCAGTCCAGCATCATGCCTACAATGGACTTAAGCATGCGCCACGCGAGATCAATTGCGACATTTAGCCGGCCTTGCCCGTGGGAGCGTCGCCTGGAACCCTCGCGTGAGGCAGCGCCCGGCCTACGGGTTCGCCCAGCTGTGCCCGTTCCGCGGTGTCGCGAAAGTGGGCTGCGCCGACGAGAACGGTCAGCGCGATCGGGGTGGTCACGACGCCGAGTACGACAATCAGGATTTCGTGCACCACCGGTCTGGTCTGCAGAACCGAGAAGTAGACCATCGAAGCGGCCGCGATGAAGACGGTGCCGAGCGTCGTTCCGAGCGTCGGCGCATGGACCCGCTCGTAGAAGGTGCTCAGCCGCAAAAGGCCCAGCGAGCCGATCAGCGTCACGGCAGCGCCGGTCAAAAGGAAGACCGCAGTGAGGACGGCAGCCCAAGGAGGCAAGTGCTCGATGCCGTTCATTCGATCACCTCGCCGCGAAGGAGGAACTTGGCGAGCGCAACCGTGCCGACGAAACCGAACAGGGCCGTGGCCAGAGCCGCCTCGAAATAGAGCGCCTCACCGGTTCGAATCCCGACCGTCAGCAGCAACAACATCGCGTTGACGGACAACGTGTCGAAGCCGAGAACGCGATCCTGCGCGCGAGGTCCAAGGAAGATGCGCAAAGCGCCGCAGCCGATCGCCAATCCCAGCAACACCTGCGCGACCAGGAGCGAGTAGGTCAGCATGAGCTGGCTCATTCGAATATCTCCAGCAGATGACGTTCGTAACGGTCCTTGATGGTGCGGATCCACTCCTCTTCATCGACGAGGTCCAGAACGTGGATGGTCAGCGCCCCTCTTTGGGCGTCGAAATTCACCCACAACGTCCCCGGGGTCGACGTAATGATGCACGCGAGTGAGGCCAGCCCGTAGGGGTCGCGCATGTCGAGCGGAATCTCCACAAAACCCGATCTGCGCTGCCGCCGCCCCAAACCGAGAACGATCCGTCCCACCGCCAGGTTCGAGCGGACGATGTCCATCGCAACCAGTCGCAACAGCCGCAGAATGACGCCGGGTCGCCTGACCCGCACGGGCGGCAATTCCAAGACGTTCAGGATCCGTCCGCCGACGAGCGCGACCACGCAGCCAAGCAGGATGTGCCCGAAGGTGACCGCTTGATTGAGCAGCAGCCACAGCGCGAGCAGGCAGAAGCTGATGATCGGACAGGGCAGCAAGCGTGTCATTTGCCCTCCGCTTGTCGGCTGCTGGAGCCGGTGTCCAGGACGTCGCTGATGTAGTCCGCCGGCGAGTGGAGGGAATGCGCCGCGGCCTGCATGAAGCGGATCACGGGACCGGCCCAGACGGTTTGCGCAGCACAGATGAACAGCAGGAACATGATCGGCGCCATCTCAATCACGCGCACGCGCGGCACAGTGCGATCGGGCGAGGCCCAGAAGATGCGGATTCCCGCGCGTGCCATCGCGACCAAGGTCGCGAAACCCGAGAGGATCAGCACCGCGAGCAGAGCCCATCCGCTGCCCGGAATGGCCCCGCCCGGCTGATCGGCCGGATGCAGCGCCGCCGCGAGCAGCGCGAATTTGGCGATAAATCCGGACAGCGGCGGCAAGCCGGCGATAACCACCGCACAGCCGATGAAAGCGACGCCGAGCAATCCCATGGTCGCCACGATGGCGGTGCCGACGTCCTCTTCGGCTTCGTCCCTCTCGTCCTCCTCTCCATAGGCTTCGCGCGTGACGGCGATCATGTCCGCTCCAGGTTCGCGACCGCGCTCGATGAGCTCGACGAGGAGGAAGAACGCGCCGATGCCGAGCGTCGAGCTGACCAGGTAAAAGAGCGCTCCACTGGTGACGCCGACCTGTCCCATCCCCGTGGCCGCGAGCACCGTTCCGGAGGATATGAGCACCGAGAAGCCGCCGAGCCGGGCGGTGTCTTGCGAGGCCAGTGTGCCGATGGCGCCGAACAGGATCGTCGCCAAGCCGGTCAACAACAAGAACTCCCTGCCGAAGCCGGCCGATGCGCCGGCGTCCTCGCCGAAAAGCAAGAGCGACAGGCGCAGCACGATATAGACGCCGACCTTCGTCATGATCGCGAAGATCGACGCCACCGGCGGACTTGCGGCGGCGTAGGCGGTCGGCAGCCAGAAGTTCAAGGGCCACATTCCCGCCTTGAGCAGGAAGGCAACCGCAAGCGCGCCCGCACCTGCTTCGAGCAAGCCGCGGCTCTCCGCCGCGACCGCCGGCACGCGTGCCGCGAGATCCGCCATGTTAAGCGTTCCGGTCACGCCGTAGATAAGGCTGACCCCGATCAGAAACAGCAGCGAGGCGGCGAGGTTGACGACGATGTAATGCAGCCCTGCCTTCACCCGTGCAAGACCGGATCCGTGTAGCAGAAGGCCGTATGACGCCGCCAGCAACAACTCGAAGAACACGAACAGGTTGAAGAGATCGCCCGTGAGGAAGGCGCCGTTGAGGCCCATCAGCAGGAACTGAAACAGCGAATGGAAATGCGCGCCTGCCCGGTGCCAGCGGGCAAGGGAGTACACAACTGAGGCCAGCGCGAGGATATTGGTCAGCAGCAGCATTAGAGCCGACAGCCGATCGAGAACGAGGACAATTCCGAACGGCGCAGGCCAATTGCCCAGACGATAGACGTCCCTGGTGCCGGCGTCGGAGATTCCCAGCAGGATTGCGGCGACACAGACGAGGGCGACGGTTGCGAAGACGTTGAGGCCCGCTACGATCGGCCTGTATCTCTCTCCGTTGAGCAGCAGCATGCCGGCACCTGCCAGCAGGGGCAGGAGAATCGGGGCAATGACCAGACCAGAGGCGCCGCTCACGCTTCCGGCTCCTGGCCGTCGACATGATCGGTCCGGGCGAGGCCGCGGGATGCCAGCAGCACGACCAGGAAGAGCGCGGTGGTCGCGAAACTGATGACGATTGCAGTCAGTACAAGCGCCTGCGGGAGCGGATCGGCATACCGGGCAGGATCTCCGGCCTCCTTTGCGATGAGCACCGGAGCCCCCGTCCGCACTCGCCCCATGGCCACGATGAAAAGATTAACCGAGTAGGAAAGCAACGACAGCCCGATGATAACCTGAAAGGTGCGCGGCCTGAGGATCAGCCAAACGCCGGACGCGGCAAGCGTACCGATACCGATTGCCAGCACGAACTCCATCAGACCAGTTCCTCCTTCGATGGCTCACTTGCCAAGCCTCGGCCGCTCTGAGGCGGAACTGCGTAGCGACGCAGGGATTGATGCGCGATCGCGATGAGCATCAGCACCGTGGCGCCGATCACGAGTGAGAACACGCCGACGTCGAAAAGGAATGCGCTCGCCGTGGGGACACGGCCAACCAGCGGTAGCTCGGCATACGCAAAGTACGAGGTCAGAAACGGATATCCGAAAACGCAGGCGGCTGCCGCCGTGCACCCAGCGAGCAGAAGCCCGATCCCCATCCAGCGTACCGGTATGACGTGCAGACGAGTTTCCACCCATGTCGTGCCGCGAGCGATGTACTGCAGGATAAACGCGGTCGCCATGGCGACGCCGGCTACGAAGCCTCCGCCCGGAAGATCGTGCCCGCGCAACAGCAGGAAGACCGCCACGACACCGATCACGGGAAACATCAGCCTCATCATTAGCGCCGCGGTCTCCATCGTATCCTTGGCGGTGTCACCCTTCTGTCGGTCGGGATGCGCCTCGTCGTGGCTGTCCTGGGCGTGCTGCTGTTCGGGAACGGGGATGCTCTCCGGCGCCGGACGGAAGCGGCGCAACAGCGCGTAGACGGTGAGCGCAACGACGGCGAGAACTGTGATCTCACCCATTGTGTCGAATCCGCGGAAGTCCACCAGGATGACGTTGACCACGTTGGTTCCGCCACCTTTGGTATAGGCGTTTTCGACGAAGTAGCGCGAGATGCTGTTCGTATCGGGATGCTGCAGGGCTGCAAACGCGAGCGTCGCCAGCCCGACGCCGACAGAGAGCGCGATCGCGAAGTCACGTACGCGGTGCCATCGAATCCTGTCGGCTGGCGCTTCCGTCCCGGCCGGTGCGATACGTTTTGGCAACCATCGCAAGCCGAGTAGCAGGAGCACTGTCGTGACCGTCTCGACGACGATCTGCGTCAGGGCCACGTCGGGAGCCGACAGCCATACGAAGGTGACGCAGGTCACGAGACCGGCAGACCCGAGCAGGATCAGCGCGACGACACGATGAAATTTGGCCTGGATCGCGGCGCCGACCGCGCAGGCGGCGCCGACCGTCCAAAGCAAAGCGAACGCAAGGTCAAATGTAGTCCGCAGGGGATCCGCCAGCGGGACGCCGCGCGAAAAGAGCGGCAGCAAGGCGGCGAGGAACGCCGCGCCGACCAGGACTCTCAATTGTGGCTGGAGACGTCTCGTCCCGAGCTTGCTCTCGAGCCAGCGTGCAAGACGCCAGGATAGCGTCACCATCGTCCAGTCGAAGATCTGCTTCCCGCTGAACCGGCCGAGCAGGGGCGGTCCCTCGTTAACGAGAAGGTAGGAGCGCAGCATCACATAGACGCCGACGCCGCCAACCATCGCCAGGACGCTCATCAGCAATTCGGGCGTGAAGCCGTGCCAGATCCTGAGGTTGTACTCCGGCATGTTGGAACCGAGCACGGCGCCAGCGGCGGTATCGAGGACCGGTGCAACGGTCAACGCCGGAGCGATGCCCACCACGACGCATGCAAGCACGAGAAGCTCGGCTGGAAGCCGCATCAGGAGGGGCGGCTCGTGAGGTGTGCACGGAAGGCCGACGGGAGCGGGACCGAAGAACACGTCGCGAATGAACCGGAGAGAATAGGCAACGGTGAAAGTGCTTGCCGCAGTGACGATGTAGGGAAGCGCCTGATCGACGAATGAATTGTCATGGACTTCGATTGTTTCAGCGAAGAACATCTCTTTCGAGAGGAAGCCATTCAGCAGCGGCACGCCGGCCATCGATCCGGCCGCAACCATGGCCAGCGTCGCGGTGATCGGCATGAACGCGTAGAGACCGCTCAAGCGCCGAATGTCGCGCGTGCCGGTTTCGTGGTCGATGATGCCCGCAGCCATGAACAGCGAGGCCTTGAAGGTGGCATGGTTCATGATGTGAAAGATCGCTGCGATCTGCCCGAACGGCGTGTCCAGTCCAGTCAAGAGCGTGATCAAGCCGAGATGGCTGATGGTCGAGTACGCCAGCAGGCCCTTTAGATCCTGCTGGAATACCGCGAGAAACGCGCCCAGCAGAAAGGTGATCAGACCGGCAGATCCTACCAGCCACAGCCATTCGTTCGATCCGCCGAGGGCGGGCCAGAGCCTGACCAAAAGAAACACACCCGCCTTCACCATCGTTGCCGAGTGCAGATAGGCGGATACGGGAGTCGGAGCCGCCATCGCGTGCGGCAGCCAAAAATGGAAGGGAAATTGGGCGCTCTTGGTCAGGGCGCCGAGCAGGATCAGCACGAGCGCGGGAACATAGAGCGGATGCGAACGGATCGCCTCTCCTGACGCCAACACCTTGTCCAGGTCGTAGCTGCCGACGATGTGACCGATCAGCAGGACGCCGGCAAAGAGGCAGAGTCCGCCACTCGAGGTGATCACCAGCGCCATCCGTGCGCCGTCCCTCGCAGCCGAATTGTGATGCCAATAGCTGATCAGCAAGAACGAAAACAGGCTGGTCAGCTCCCAGAAGAAAACGAGCTGGAGCAGATTGCCGGAGAGCACGATCCCCAACATCGCCCCCATGAAGGCGAGCAGGAGAGAAAAGAACCGCGGAACGGGATCGCTAGGCGACATGTAATAGCGGGCGTACAGCACCACCAGAAATCCGATGCCGGTGACCAGCATGGCGAACGCCCAGGCGAAGCCATCGAGTCTCAGTGCGAACGAAAGCCCAAGTTCGGCAATCCACGTCGTGTGCCAGCCGACGACCCCGCCGTGCGTCACGCTCGGATAGGCCACAGCAATGATGCAAAAGGCCGCAAGTGCAACTCCTCCGGCGAGCCATGCCGCAGCATTGCGCGCATGGACCCGCAGGAGCGCCGCAATGAAGCTCCCGACGAAAGGAAGGACGAGAACGGCAAGGAGGAACATGCCTTCGCTGCCCCAGCTGCTAGGTGGAGGGTATGTTTTCGCGACCCAGCTTGCTTAGCCGAGACAGACGTACATCGCCACTGTAAGGTTTGGCGCGGTTGTGCGAGGTCGACCGGCATGCCCGGGGCCACTGGCCAGCACGTTCACAAAGGAACGGTTCAGATCCAATGAGGGAAAGTGCCGACCAAGGCAGCAATTGCGGCCGCCAGAGCGCCAAGAAACGCGTACGATCCGCAGAGCGCGATCACCCGCCAGCCGCTTAGCGCAAGGGCCTCACCGTCTTTGGGTTCACTGAACTCTGAGCGGCGTCGCATGTGGTGGATGCCATTCATTGTTCCATCGCAGGAGGATCCAGCGTAATATAACGACGTGTTGCGGAATTGCGGCTCACATTCACGTCAAAGGCCGGCTCTGCCGATTGAGGCGACAGAAGTTTGGGCCCTCAGATGCGCGGGCTGCCATGCTGTCCAGCGTAACATGTGCGTGCACAACTATGTAGGCGGATGGCCACCCACCTGCTTCACCTAGCAGGGCTCTTTCACTCGGGCTTCAGTGTTGCAAGCGACTGTGCGGTTTCGCCGCAATGTCGCCGACGGGCTAAGGACACCATATTGGTTGTGCTATGGCTTATAAGATCGACATCGATACGCGCGCGGCGCGCTTTGATCTTCACGCCGGCCTCCTTCATGCAGGCGGTTAGCCGGACGGTGTGCGCGCCGTCCGGGCTCATTTCCAGCTTTCGTGATCTCCACCCGAGAGATCGAATTGAAGCAGAAGGAGTTTGTCATGCTGCCTCTTCCAATAATCGCGCTCACCGCATCTGACTATCCACGACTTGAACAGCTCGCCCACCTTGCCGCCCAGCAAGGAGACTTGGACGGCATCTTCCTTATGGGTGAGATCAACAGGGCCGAGATCGTATCCGAAGAGTCGGAGGATCTTCCCTCATTCGTGACCATAGGATCGTGGGTCACCTATTCCACCAACTGGGGCGTTCCTCGGCGAAGGGTCCAACTGGTCTGGCCCGAGGAGTGTCAATCGGATCTTGCCCGCATTTCAGTTTTGACACCGCTAGGTGCGGCTTTGATCGGACTCCAGGTCGGCGACCAAATGCCATACTTCGTTGCCGGCTGTTTGAACGTTGTCAGGGTGCAAAACGTGACCCAGCCAGATGCCAGGGTAGTGCCCACTCGTGCGCAGGGCGGCGCGTCGGCAGAGCAAGCCATTTGATGATGACCCAGGACCATCTGTGGCATTAGGAACAATCAATGGCCAATTTCGAAGCCGAGAAGCGTCAGCGAATCGACTTCGAGACACCCGGCAGGCGCAAAAGAGATCTGACCGTTCTGTCGGTTTCGGAATGACAGCCAGACAGGTCGGTCGATCGGCGATGCAGGACCCACCATACGAGCGCGGCTTAGAGCACGTTGCCCCCTCGTAAAATGCCACGGATCAGTCCGGCCGCCGCAAGCTTGCAGCCCTACGCACTTGAAACCTCGTCGGGCGGAAGAACGGAGCAGGATATGAGGAAGACTAAAGGCGCGGAAATCGCTCTGTTGACCATTCTAACAGCCATATTGTTGCTCACCGGCGCTGGAGCTCTTGTTACGTGGGGAGCGACCACCGGTGTGGAAATCGGAAAGCATGGCTGGATCGCCCTTGGCCTCGGAACATTCTTCTCCCTGCTAGTCGGTTGCGCGCTGATGTTTTTCAGCAGTCGCAGCGGTCACGACGATATGGCTGACCCCTTCCGTCGGACAGAGGTCAGATAGTTGAAGCGCGCCGCTCAAAAGCGGCTGGACCGTCGCCGCCAAGGATTTGCCTTCTATCGGGCGCAAGCAGTGCTGGGGCTAAGGCGATGGCCTCCTCCATCGCGCCCGTCGAAAGCCGGTGCCCGGCGACGTTGATGACGTCGTCGGTGCAGCCGACCACCCAGACGTATCCATCCTGTCTGGGTATCCGGCGTAGGCCGTGATGAAGCAGCTGGCGTAACGCTGCAGATAGCCTTCCTCGAATCGATCGTTCGCGTTCCAAAGGGTGACGGCCGCGCCGGGCCGGAGCGCCAGCTTCGGCCCGACCTCAACCATCTCGCCGGTAGCGACCTCGGCTTCTTCCGCATCAAGAATCCGGACGTCGTAGCCCGGCATCGAGACGGAGGGCGACCCGTGCTTGATCGGCAGGATGCCGAGCAATCGGGTTCGCAGCGATGGACCGTCCGGTAGCACATCAACAAACGCATCGACTTCGCGCTGCAAACTCTCTCATTTCGATCAGCGCGTCTAGCCGGACGGGATCCGATCCCTCGGCTTGTTTGTCGTTCTTCGGGTGCCGTCCGCGGCTAATCTGGGCCAAGTACTCTTCGCAGTGGCGCGCGCAGTTCGAATCGACATCTCACTAGCATCACCAATAGAAATCTTAATGGATGAAGCCCGCTTGCCGCGCGCGTCAGGTCGCCTTGGACGCTAAAGGTCCTCCGACGCCTTCCGAAGCATGAAGTTTGTTCTTAACTCTCAGGAAAATTCGTTTGTCTGAAGTAAGCGTCAGGCTCACGATAGAGCGTCAGACAATTTGTCGCTTGTCAAATGCGCACAAGAGACAAAACCAACGGCGTGACGTAAGCGCGGTCTTTGGAGATCTGAGGAGCTTCGGTGTAAACAACGGCGCAATCCAATCCCGTCGCCGGACGACCGGAGCGCATCCATCGCCTGGCGCCGGCGTCTATGCCCGTCGCATTCAACACGGAGGTAGCGCGATGAATCCGACAAGAACGCTTCACGATTTCGGTCAAAGCTTGTGGCTCGACAACATCACTCGCGATTTGCTCAACGATGGCACTTTGCAACGTTACATCGACGAGCTCTCGGTGACGGGACTGACGTCGAACCCCGCAATCTTCAATCATGCGATCAACAGCAGCACAACCTATGACGTCGACATTTCCCGGCAGGCGTTGCCGACGAAATCGGCTGAGGATCTTTTCTTCGATCTGGCCCTGGCAGATTTGACCCGCGCCGCCGAATTGTTTCAACCTGTTTTCGCCCGGACAAACGGGATCGACGGCTGGGTGTCGCTGGAAGTCTCGCCCGCCTTAGCTCATGACAGCGACAAGACCGTCGAGGCGGCACTCGAGCTTCACCGGCGAGGCGGCAAGCCCAATCTGTTCATTAAGATTCCCGGCACTGCGGAAGGGCTGCCTGCCATCGAGGCGGCTATCTTTGCCGGCGTTCCCATCAACGTCACGCTGCTTTTTTCACGCGAGCAATACGTCGCGGCTGTCGAGTCCTACCTGCGCGGCGTCGAGCGGCGCATCGCGGCGGGGCTGAATCCGGCAGTCGCCTCGGTCGCCTCGCTCTTCGTCAGCCGCTGGGATGTCGCAGTCGCCGACAAGGTTCCGGGCGCGCTGACAACCCGGCTCGGCATAGCCGTCGCTCAGCGGACCTACAAGGCTTATCGAGAGTTGTTGGCCTCCCCGCGCTTCCTGCGCGCCGCCAACGCCGGCGCACTACCTCAGCGCCTTCTATGGGCCAGCACCGGCACCAAAGATCCGCACGCCTCCGATATCCTCTACATCAAAGCACTCGCGGCACCTTTCACTATCAATACGATACCGGACGCTACCCTCAAGGCCTTTGAAGACCACGGCGAGGTCGACACGACGCTCGATCCTGACGGAGGAGACTGCGAGAGGGTTCTCGCCGAATTCTTGAAGGCCGGCATCGATATCGACGTACTCGCTGCCAAGCTGCAGAACGACGGCGCCCAGTCTTTCGTCAAGTCTTGGAAAGATCTGATGGGCCGTATCAACTCCAAGGGCATCGCGATCCGCAAAGCGAGCTGACGTAGACGGTTATAACGTCCCGTACACCAGGCTTTGTGCGGGAGCATTAGACCGGTCACCCACGCCACGCCCCCGCCTTCCTGTAAAAGCTGCAGCCTATCCCGTGTCCGTGCGCGACGCCGCGGCTCGATCGGCGATCGCGGTCCCGCAAGATCTATTCAAGCGCCGCTTGTATCTCGCCACTCTCGCGCATCGCGTGGAGTGCTATTCACGCAGACCTTTACCTTTACGCCGATTTTCGCCGCACTCGCGGGTCGCCAGCGGGGGCATTTCAAAGCCCCGAAAATGACTTGGATATTGCATCGAGTTTGCGCTACTAACTCTCGCCATTCGTCCACCGCGTCTATCTCTGGATTGAATTCCTTAGCGTTGCCAACTCGAGGAAAGCGTCTGCTTGCCGTCTCAGCTCTTCGGACGCCATCGCCGGTGTGGTCTGTAGACTCGACACGACCGTGACTCTGACCCCCAAACGCTGAACCGCTTCGACGAGGGCACGAAAATCGCCGTCGCCAGAGAAAAGGAACAGTTCATCCAGTTGCGGAGCGATCTCGAGCGCGTCAATGGCGAGGTCTATACCAATGCTGCGCCTCGACCTCCTACCCTCATCCTCATGGCGCCTGATCAACTTCGTACGAACGGTGAACCGATTGACCTCGAGCCAGTCAGTGAGACGCTGAACGTCGCCGGCCGCGCTTTCTCTTATCGCCAAGTAGAAGTAAGAACGGACAATGCTCCCGGATTTTTCGAATTCCAGCAACAATCTTTTGTAGTCGATCTCGAAGCCAAGGTTTCTGGCCGTCCGATCCAGATTGGCTCCATCGATGAAGAGCGCTCTTCGTCCTGTCATGCCTCTTGCTTCCGCGGCGATCTGAGCCGCCTGCTTCTTCGCGCCAACGTGCGCAGGGTCCCTAATGATCTCCCGAAATCCGAGGCAATACTTGGAATTGGTGGAACGGCGGCGGAGACGAAAGCGTCCACTCTAGCGTAGTCGCGCCGGGCCCCCACGGGTTGCTCGCTGCCCTCTCTTTCCGGACGAAGGCATACACCATGGTTACGAAGAACGTGATCAGACCGGCGGCGGAGAGATAGGATCCGATGGAGGCAATCTGATTCATGCCGCCGAATGCGTCCGGATAGTCTGCTATTCGTCGCGGCATTCCCGACAATCCGAGGAAATGCATGGGGAAAAACGCAATGTTGACGCCGACAAACGTCAGCCAGAAGTGCAGTTTGCCGAGGGTTTCCGAAAACATGTATCCGGTCATTTTCGGAAACCAATAATACCAGCCTGCAAAAATTGCGAACACGGCACCAAGCGACAGCACGTAATGGAAATGCGCAACGACGTAGTAGGTGTCCTGCAGCGACCGGTCGATGCCTGGATTGGCAAGCACAACGCCGGTAACTCCTCCGATCGTGAACACGAAGATGAATCCGACTGCCCACAGCATCGGCGTCCTAAAGGTTATCGAGCCGCCCCACATCGTCGCTATCCAGGAAAAGATCTTAATGCCCGTCGGCACAGCGATAACCATGCTGGCCAAGGCGAAATACGCCTGCGCGCTGCTGGACATGCCGACGGTGTACATATGATGGGCCCAGACGAGGAATCCGATGACCCCAATCGCAAGCAGCGCATAGACCATCCCCAGATAGCCGAAGATCGGCTTGCGGCTGAACGTGGAAACGACATGGCTCACGATGCCGAAACCCGGCAGGATCATGATGTAGACCTCGGGATGACCGAAGAACCAGAACAGATGCTGATACAGGATCGGGTCTCCGCCGCCTTCGGGCGCGAAGAACGTCGTTCCGAAATTGCGGTCGGTGAGAAGCATGGTAATGGCGCCGGCCAGTACAGGCAGAGACAGCAGCAGCAGGAAAGCCGTGACGAGGACCGACCAGACGAACAGCGGCATCTTATGCATCGTCATGCCGGGCGCTCGCATATTGAAGATCGTCGTGATAAAGTTAATCGAGCCGAGAATCGACGACGCACCCGCGAGATGCATCGACAGGATCACGAAATCGACTGCCGGTCCCGGATGACCAGAGGTCGACAACGGGGCGTAGAGCGTCCAGCCGGTACCGGCGCCGACCGATCCAGGCGCGCCTTCGACGAACATCGAAATGATGAGCAGAGCAAACGACGCCGGCAGCAGCCAGAATGAAATGTTGTTCATGCGCGGAAACGCCATGTCCGGCGCGCCGATCATGAGCGGCACCATCCAGTTGCCGAATCCACCCATCATCGCAGGCATCAGCGTAAAGAAAATCATGATCAGGCCGTGGCCTGTCACGAATACGTTGTAGACGTGCGGGTCCGTAAAGATCTGCAGGCCGGTATGCTGCAATTCCATCCGAATCAAAACCGAGAAGGTTCCGCCGATGAGACCTGCACATATGGCGAGCACGAAGTACATCGTGCCGATATCTTTGTGGTTAGTCGAATAGAGAAACCGACGCCAGCCGCCCGGATGTGCCTGCCCCCCATCGTGCGCGTCACCGACTGTCGACATGGTTGTCATCGTCAATTCCGATCAAGCATTGGAACGCTAGACCTGCTTGCCTCGCGACCTTCAAAGCAAGTGGTCGCATCTATCTTCCATCAGAGAACCCGAGCGGCAATCGATTTTAGTTGCAGCTTAAATGCATGATTCTTGATCGTTCAAAATTCGCTTCCTTCTTCCAGGCCGACGCCAGAGACGTTGCGGACCACGGTCCATTTGGCTGCGCAATCATCGATGGCGCTTGTGGCTCTTCGGCGAATGAAGACTTGAGCCAAAGGAGCGAGACCAACCCCTTTGCCGGCAGCGAAACGGCATGGCCGCTCCAGACCAAGCCAGCCATCGCGCCCGCCGCTCGTCTCATCCGCCTACGATCGCCCGGAAGGCCTCGAGTATCTGGGGACCGCCACCGGATACATCTCGTGGAGCTTCCGGAATTCGCGCGCGATCTCTTCATAGCCAGCTGCGTCGAGGAAGTCGCAGATCACCGCTTCGGCGCTGCCGTGCACGTTGCAGCCGTCGCTGCTCCGTTGCAGCGATTTCAGTTTATTGATGGCTTGCTGCTTGATGACGGTGTGCTCGACTTTCGGTTTGGGCAGAACCGGCATTTCATCATACTCCCTGTCCAGCATGGCACGAAACTGTCTTCCCGCGGCACGCCTTCACATCGGGTCGATCTTCCTCGATACGGTCGTTCCGTCGGCAGGCCGATGTCTCAAAGCCCGAGATAAGCACGTCGGACTTCTGGATCGTCGATGAGCTGCTTGGCGGACCCGCTGCGAGCGATATGTCCGGTTTCCATGACGTAACCTCGGTCGGCAACCGACAGAGCCAGATTGACGTCCTGTTCGACCAACAGAACTGTCACGCCCTCGCTGCGGATCGCCACCAGCGCATCGATCAACTGCTCGACGACCACGAGTGCCAGTCCCAAGCTCATCTCGTCGATCATCAAGAGGATCGGAGCGGCCATCAATCCGCGGGCCATCGCGCACATCTGCTGTTCGCCTCCCGACAAGCTGCCGGCAAGCTGACGCCGGCGCTCCGCCAGGCGCGGAAATAGAGAGTACATTCTGTCCAGGTCTCGGCTTATTCCAGACTTGTCCGCGCGTACGAACGCGCCCATCAACAGATTGTCCCGCACGCTCATGCGGTCGAAGAGCTGACGACCTTCAGGAACCTGCACGAGGCCGGCTCTAAAGGCACCGTCGGACGTCATCGGCAAGAGGTCTCGGGAATTTAAGGTCATGCTGCCCTGGCAGGGAAGCACGCGCGACAGCGCGCGCAGCAGGGTGGTTTTGCCTGCTCCGTTGCTGCCGACCAGTGCCACCACCTCGGCCGCGTAGATCTTCAGGGTTACGTCCTGCAAGACCGGCATTCCACCGTAGCCCGCACTTACTCCGCGCACGTCAAGCAGCGGGACCGCTTTGGCTGCCGGGTCCAATTTCATGCCCGCCTCTTGCCGAGATAGGCCTCGACGACCGTTTGGTTCGACAGAACGCGGCCCGGATCGCCCTCGGCGATCTTCACCCCATGATTCAGCACCAGCAGCCGATCCGACAGACTCCTGATTGCCTTGATGACGTGCTCGATGACAAGGACGCTGATCCCCTCATTGCGAACTTTGCGGATCACTTCGATCACGTCTTCGATCTCGACCTGATTGAGACCCGCCATGACCTCATCGCACAGAAGAACCTTCGGCTTCATTGCCAACGCCTTTGCCAGCTCGAGCCGCTTGCGGCCCGGCCCCCCCAATTCGTCGGCGCGCTGATCGATATTTTTGGCCAGTCCGACGAAATCCAACTGAGCGCGGGCCTGCTCGCGGGCTTTCGCCATTTGGACCTGTCCGCCTCCCCGTCCGAACAGTGCCCCCACGGCGACGTTGTCTAGAACCGATAAACCGGGAAAGGGACGCATGATCTGGAAGGTGCGGCCTATGCCCAGTCTCGCGCGGCGATATGCAGGCAAGCGGACAATGGACCTTCCTTCGAAGAGGATGTCGCCTGAGCTGGGAGCCAGCGTTCCGCTTATAAGGTTGACCAGCGTGGATTTGCCTGCACCGTTCGGACCGATCAGGCCAAGGATCTCGCCACGCAGCAGCATGAAGCTGACGTCGTCGACGGCGACCAGGCCCTCAAAGCGCCGGGTGAGGTGGCTGATTTCGAGCATCGCCGTCATAGCTGGTGGCTCCGAATATTTTCGGCGAAGTAGCGCCAGCCGGTGCTGCGAAAGCGCCGCAGCACGTCGGCCAGGTCGCGCGGCATCAAGACGACCGCGACGACGACGATAACGCCGAAGAACAGGCCCGCGAGACTGGTGATCTCGCTCGACAGAAGCTCGGAAATCGCCGAAAGCGAAAGCGCTCCGACGACGGGGCCGAAAACCGTCCCGGGTCCGCCGAATACCGCCATGATGATCATCTTGACGTTCAGGCCGATATCGAATGCGCTTTCCGGGTCGATGAACGTAACCCAATAGGCGTGAATGCCGCCCGCCAGCGCACTGAATACGCCCGAGATGGCGAAAGCCACGGTTTTGTAGAGGGTCGTATTGACACCCATCACCGCCGCGCCTTCCTCGTTTTCGCGGATAGCGACCAATCCAAAGCCGAAGCGGCTGCGTGTCAGCCAGTAGACGGTCAGCGTCGCGAGCACGAGCAGCAGCAGCGACAACTCGTAAAACAACGGGTCGTTGTTGAGGGGCGGCAAGACGAGTCCGACGTTCCGCCCGGCCAGTTTCACGTTGGAAACGATCGCGGCCATGACCTGGGCGAGCGCCAGCGTCGCAATCGCGAAGTAGTGCCCCCTCAGCCGCAGCACCGGCATCCCGATGAGCACGGCAAACACGACCGCAAGCGCCGCGCCGAACAGGAGGCCGACCCAGAAAGGCAATTGCCACTGCGCCATCGCGATGGCCACGCCGTAGCTGCCGAGCCCGTAGAAAACCGAATTGCCGAAGGAGGCATAGCCCGCATAGCCCCCAATGACGTTCCAGCCCTGCGCCAGAACGGCCAGAAGCAGTGCATTGATGCCGAACTGGATGAGCACGTCCGAACCGAACCACGGCACCGCCGCCAGGACGGCAAGCGCGGCCAGAAGTAGCATGGTGCGTGCCGCCTTCATGCCGCTTTACCGAGCAGACCGTTGGGGCGCACGATCAGCACCAACACCAGCACGCCGAAGCTTGCCACGTCGGAGAAGGTCGATCCGATATAGAGCGCGGTCAGGGACTCCAGGATTCCCAGGAACAAGCCGCCGACGATCACGCCGAGCGGATTGTCCAATCCGCCGATGATCGAGATGGCAAAGGATTTGGCCGTCAGCGCCGCGCCGATATAGGGGTTGATTTGCGACACCGTTCCGTAGAGGCCTCCGGCGGCGCCAGCCAGCGCAATCCCGATTCCAAACGTCGTGGCGTAGAGGCGCCGGGGCTCGACGCCATAGAGCCGGGCCGCGACCAGATTTTGCGCGGTGGCGCGGATCGCACGTCCGAGCCGTGTGCGCAGCAAGAAGAGCCACATGCCGACCGTCAACACGATTGCAATGCCGAACGCCAGAAGACGCGACACCGGCAGCACCACCGTTCCCAAGGCTATGCTGTTACCGGCAGAGGACGGGTTGATGGCGCGAAAGTCGGTTGAAAACGCCAACTGTGCCAGGTAGGTGAGCACGACCTCGATCCCGAAGGTCACAAGCAGAGTGTTGAACATCGGGGCCCTGACGATCAGGTTCAAAACGCCTCGCTGCACGCCGTATCCCACCGCGAACATCACTACGGCAGTCAGCGGCAGCCCCATAAACGGGTCGATGCCAGCATAAGTGTACAGGTACCAGGACACATAGCCGCCGAGCATGATGAACGCGCCATGCGCAAGGTTGACGATATTGAGCACGCCCCAGACCAGGGCGAGACCGAGCGCCATCACGGCGTACAGACCCCCCAGGAGCATTCCATTGACAAGAACTTGCGCAAGCAGGTCCACATCTTCCTCTTCTCAGTCGAAGGCTTCGCAGCGTGCCTAGCGCACGTCCCAGGCCGGCATGGGATATTTCGGCGGCGCGATCTTGCCATTGCCGCCGTAAATCGCGACCAAGCGGTCCCCTTGGACCTGAATGACCGTCTGGGGCAGATCGATCTGGCCGTTCTCATTGAATGCAACCGGACCATACAGGCTGTCGAACTTCACTTTCGAGAGCGCCGCGCACCTTCGCGGGATCCGTCGAGCCTGCAATTTCCGCGGCCTGCACCAGGGCTTCCACGTCGGCGACCCCCGAGGCGGCATGATAATCGGGGTCGTAGCCGAACTTCGCCTTGTAGACGGCCGCGAACTGCGCGGCATCGCCAAACCAGCGGTCCTTCAGGTCTGCCGAAGGTAGCCAGGCCGTCATGCCGAAGGCGTAATCGGCGTCCTTGCCCAGCGCCTTGCGGAAATCCTCGCTGGGAACGCCCACAGTGAAGGAATACATCTTCGGAGCGACCGCCAGGCTCTTCGCCTGTCGCACGAAGTTCAGGATCTCGGTTTCATGACCGGCGACCAGCACCGCATCGATGTTCTTGCTTTTGATCTGCGCCAGAAGCGAACTGAAGTCCGTGGCGTTCGTGCTGTATCGCTCGTCCAAGACCAACGTCAGGCCAGCCTTCTTCAATTTTGGCCGAGTCCCCTCCGCCACCGAAACGTCGAAGGCGTCGTCCGCGTACAGCAGCGCGACCGATTTGGGAGCGGGATCGAGCCCCTTCAACATCTCGATTGTCGAGCCAAAATAGTTGCTGGCCGGCGCCAGCGTCCCGAAGACGTACTTGAATCCGCGCGAGAAGATCTGGTCGGACGCGCCGCCTCCCTGCACCATGGGAATCTTGTATTTCTCGGACACTGCCGAATCCGCCAGCGCGAAATTGCTCGCAAACGGCCCCAGCAGGAAATCGACCTTGTCCTGCGAAACCAACTGCGTGTACTGACGCACACTCAAGTTCACGTCGGACTGATTGTCGTAGAGCTTGAGCGCGAGCTTGTACGATTCATCGCCGATCTCGATGCCGCCCGCGGCATTAACGCGATCGACCGCGAGCTGATAGGCGTCGCGATAGTAGCGGCCGGTATTGGCGACGGGTCCCGTCAGCTGTACCGACGCTCCCAAGATGATCTCCTTTGCAAGGACCTCGCCCGACGGCATCGAGACGGCTGCGGCAAATAGCAGGAGAGCCGACAGACGGGAGATTGAACACGGAGTTCATGCTTTCCTCCTCGCCTTCGGTTGCGGTATCGGCGCGACGCTGCTCGCTGTCCGCTGGGGCTTAACGGCGATGAGAACGCTGCAGGGTGGTTGATGCAAGATCGATTCGCCGACCGATCCGTTCAACCAGCGCGCAAGGGTCCCTTGATCTCGATGGCCCACAACAATCAACTTGGCGCCCATTTCCCGGGCAGAGAGCACTATCTGCTCGGCCGGCCTTCCATACCGGATCTCGCTGGTCGCGATGCAACCAGCGCGCTGGAAACGCTTGACGCCTTCGTCGAGCACCTTCTGCATCACAAACTGCTGATTTTGGGGGATATAAGTCATCGCTTCCCCGATGAGCATGCTTTCGGCAGCGTCGACAATCGCCAGAAGATGAACCGTCGCACCGCACCTTGATGCCAACGTCTCGGCCTGCGCCAGTGCCTCGCGGCCGTCGGGCGAGCCGTCGAAAGCCAACAAGATTTTCTTATACATGTGGGGTTTCCTTTCCCGGCCGGAAGCGACGCGCCTGACCGCCGACGCATCTGGCAAGCATGGCCCTATAGACGGCGCGAGCGGCAGGCGCCTCCATCGACACATTCAAGCTGCTGGAGCAAGGATGGGCGATAGTCATTGACCCTTCAGGACAGTGTCGACGCCACCGACCGTCGAAGGCCCGCCGAAGCGTTTTGAAAAGAGCGCTTACTGACGTTTGCGTCATCTCGGCATTCCTCCGCCGCACGCGGTCGGCGCCAACGATCTGCACAATTGCGCCGTCATCAACGTATGTCTGGGATCAAGTTTGACAAACGAAAAGTATCAACACTTGATATCGGTTTTGTTGCTGCGGGGTCTCGCATGGCAACAACCCACAATCCGAGAATGCTCTAAGACGTGACATGGTACGAAGCGACAAGGGAGTCGCTGTCCGTTTGAACAGCCACCTGCATCGAACTTGCATTGAACTGGCAACGAATTTCGTTTGCGTCGTTCAACCACGGATGAATACAGTTCTCGCAAGCACACAACAAAGCGGCTCAGGTCCGCCCAAGGAGGTTTCGATGTCGCGAGACGTAGTACGCCAGCTTGCCCATCGTCGTCAGCTTCTCACCGTCGGCGCCGCTATCGCCGGTCTTCTGCCTCTCTCCAACAGCGCGTTCGCGGCCGGCAGGCGCTCGCGCTTCAACAAGGGAAAAACGCGAACCGACAAGACTTCCGAGACGGCGGCCACGCTTCGCGATCTCTGGATCGGACACATTTTTTGGGTAAGAGCCGTCTCGCTCGCGACGATCGAAAAGCAGGGAGCGATCGCAAAAACGGCAGAACGACAAGCCGTTTCCAACGCTCAATCCATCGCCGCGGCCATCGAGCCATTCTACGGCGCAGCGGCCAAGGACGCCTTCTTCAAGCTCCTTGCGGGGCACTATGGTGCCGTAAAAGCCTATCTTACAGCGACGGTCGCAGGCGACGCC
Organism: Bradyrhizobium sp. AC87j1; assembly: GCF_002936975.1. Lineage (NCBI taxonomy): Bacteria > Pseudomonadati > Pseudomonadota > Alphaproteobacteria > Hyphomicrobiales > Nitrobacteraceae > Bradyrhizobium > Bradyrhizobium sp. AC87j1. The sequence continues at coordinate 41,026 of NZ_PTFE01000045.1, read as the reverse complement.
ACCAGGCAAGGCGCGGCAACTCAGTCTCTGACTTCGAACGCTGAGGAGATTGCAAACTTTCTGAGCAAGGCAAACCCATATCTGCAGAAGGATGCAGTGAACGGCCTGCTCCAGGCCCACGGTAGTCATCACATCCAGCAAATCCAGCAATTGACCGATCACCAGTACGACGCCGAGGCTCAAACCTGGGAAGAGATGAAGATTCACATCTATCAAATCGCAGATGCCACCGCCGACGCTCTGGCAAAGCAATTTGCCGAGAAGTTCTCCTGAACTTCGACGCAGACAACGGGCGCGGAGAGGCACTGCTCGTCGCCGCGATCCATTCTTGCCGACACGAGGGGCAATGATATCAGAACTGGCCAAAGAGACGGGCCGAGCCCCTCGAGCTCGGCCGGAACGAAACGGCGTTCAATCGGATGTGAAGCGCGACCTCTACAGCATGGACGTCATGCGCGGCCATGCGATCCAGCAATTGTGTCGCACGGAAGCCCGTGCCGATCGACATGTATCGCGCAGTCAGTCCCGTTCATGAAGGGCTCGGTCGGATCTTGCCGAACTCGCTGTCGACCGGAGGACAGTCACGCTGCTCGGCTCGCCAATTGCTGAACACCATTCGACCGAGTGGCCTTCCGACAGTCCTATCAAGGCTGCTCCTAGGGGACTCAATACCGAAACCGCGTTCGGTTGTTTCGACGTTTCGTCGGGCATGACGAGGACGACCTGCCTTGTCGTGTCGGCAACATTATCGCGCACGTCCACATGCGAGTTGACTGCTACGACGTTCTTTGGAAGCTCGTCATCAGGGACGATTTTCGCCCGAGATATCTCCCGTAGTACGTTCGACGCGGACGACGCCCTACGGCTGTTCGTCAGCGCGGAGATGGCGATTGCGTACAGCCTGTCTCGGTCCGCCTCTGAAAGCATGACTGGAGGAAGTGCAATCGGATGGCCGTCGGGCGTATTCATCGCGAACTCCTGGCGGGTCGAATGTCGCTATTTTCGCTCACGGCTCGCTCAACACAAGCGAAAAACATTGCGCATCACGATCAAGAAAATTGATCTATCCTCCTGACTCTGACGCTAGAGCGTCGCCTCCGATGTGTTCAACGGTTCAAGCGCCGCTACCGTGAACTCCGGGGCCTCGCGAGAGTTGACGACCGACCGCCCGATCAGGGCTAGACGATATCGTTCACCAGAGGGCCCCATGCAAAACGAACTGTTGTCTGAGGCAATTCTCGATCAAATTGCCGATGCCGTCATCTACGCAGACCGATCGGGTGATATCGCGCGATGGAATCGTGCTTCGGTGGCCATGTTCGGCTTCTCCTCGGAAGAGGCGCTCGGACAACGTCTCGATCTGATCATTCCAGAGCATCTGCGCGCTCCGCACTGGCGGGGCTTCGACGCAGCGATGTCAACGGCCGTAATGAAGCTGCAAGGTCGTCCGACTTTGACGCAAGCCCTGCATAAGAGCGGACGCAAGCTCTACGTCGAGATGACCTTTGCCCTCGTGAAGGGCGACGACGACAACGTGCTTGGCGCGGTCGCCATGGCCCGGGACGTGACCGAACGCATCGAGCGAGAGCGTTCTGCAGCGCGCACGACCTGACTTCGACCGTCATAGCCGATCGCATCCTCGCTTCATGGGGGCAAAGTCAAGAAGGCGCGACATGTGCTTGGCACAAGCGCACCCCCGCGCTCTCACAAGCCAACAACAATCTTGATGCAAACTTACAATACTTTTCGCTTGTAGAACTCGGCCGAATGCCCGGTACTGATGCGCGGCAGCCAAGACATCGATGGCCCAATGAGCCAAGGACTGCAGATCCTTCTCGTTCTCGCAGGGAAACGACATCATGCGGAAAGCCCGGTTACCCCAACAGACAAATGCAGACGTCACAATCCGGCAGCTTACGCCCTCTCCTCTCAAGGTGAATGCACTCGACTCCAGCTACTTCGGCTATTGGTCCAAAGAGGAGATACTGAGTTTTCTCAAGCAACTGCTTGACGGGGAACACATCGGCCTGGCCGCATACGCGGCGATCGGTCGTGCGGCCTGCACTCGTCTTGCAGACCTGGCCTTGGAGGCCGAAATGGGCCAGGGAGCGATTTGCATCCTGCTCAGAAAGGAGATTGCCGCGAGAGGCGGGACCGGCATGCTTCGCGCAAGGGTGGCGAACGCAATTCCCAATATCGATTGCAGCCTCCGAAGCCGGATCAGATTTGCAAGCCGCAATCAGGCCATGCTGGCCGACATGATCGAGGATGCCGTCGTGGACATCTTCGATTCCAAACTGAATGCGAAGCTCATCTACTTGCTGCTGCTACACCGCAAACAAGTCGAGCAGCTTGAAGCCATCGCCGCATAGCCCGCGTGGGGCCAGCAGGTCTTTCGTGTCGCGCTACACATGCAAAAACGAAGGGAGATTGTCGTGACCGCCAGAGATTCTTTTGCTCAGCGGGAAAAGAGAGAGATTGACCGTCAACTGAATCGGGAGCTGGAGGACACATTTCCGGCGAGCGATCCCCCCAAAATTACCCGCTTTTGCGCGAAATCGCATGTCGCCACGGACGATACATGGCGGGGCGCCCGTGTGCCCAAGTTGCGACTGAAGCACCGATCACTCCTGTGATGTTCAATCAAAATCCGCCGACGGCGCGCAGGACGCCGCAGCGCCGATGAGGCAATGAGGTCATGGGAGGATATCATGGCCGGACTGTGCGGTCTCGACTCTCAATACGACGCATTCCTGTTTGCCTCAATATGCGAGACAGACCAGAACAACTTGAGCGTCTTGTCACTACTCGCGCGCCAGGACGTCGATCCCTGGCAGGAGGCGGCTCGCCTAACCAACCTTTCAAAGGCTCAGGCAATACAAAGCTTTGCCGCGACGATTTCACAATCGAAGAGCGAGCAATGGTCTCTGTCGGAGGCAATCGTGCTGGCTGATCGCTTGATCGATCTATTGCCGTCGCATGGCCGTCCCTCATCGGCCGCGCCCTGGGCAGAGGATGGGATCGGTGGGCTGACGGTGTGGGTGGTCGTCGGGGCGCTATTCATCTCGATCGCCATTTCGGGAAACAACATGCGGAATTCGACCAGGGAATCCGGCGAGCCGATCAACGTCGTCAGCAAGACTGCACAGGCGGATACGGTCGCACGATCATCGAGTAGAATCGGTGCAGATTAGATCGTCGTTCGGAATCGAACGGACCGGTCGAGAGAAGGGAGAGGCATCGATGGGAAGCAAGATTGTCGCGGAGAACATCAAGTTGAAGCGCGCATACGATGATGTTCACTCCGGTGACGGCACGCGAATTCTGGTAGACCGTCTTTGGCCCCGCGGTGTCAGGAAAGTGGACGCGGCGATCGACCTATGGGCCAAGGATATTGCGCCTAGCACCGGGCTGCGGAAGTGGTTCGGGCACAATCCCGATCGTTGGCCCGAGTTCCGCCGCCGTTACTCGGAAGAGATGCGCCAGCACCGCGAGCGGCTTGACGAGTTACGCGCCCTTGCCCAACGGGGGCGTATTACGCTCGTTTTCGCAGCGCGTGATGCTGCTCACAACGATGCCGTCGTTCTTAGGGAGCGCTTGCTCGGCCGGAGCACCTCCGGAGCGTCTTAGTCTCGCTCGCATTCAAACCGTAACCAAACGCCATGCGAGACTTGACTATCTCCTGACTAGCAAGGCTTTCTCGCGACCTCGATGGATCAAAGCCAAGTTCGCGCGGCGGATATTTAAGAAACACCTAATCGCAGCGCCCGCCCGCCTGTATCGGTGCGTCTCCGGCAATCAAGAACCGCTATGACTGCGCCGTCCTCATGGCCCAGCACCGCCGCCGGCAGTGGGAATTCAAAGAAGCCCGCTACAGTGAGCCGCCGGGCGCGCCGCTTCCGAGTGGGACGCTCATGGTGATGCCGACATTCGCGCGCGCCAATGCTGCCGCCTAGCTCACGCCTTGTCACATCGGCCGGCGAATTTTGCTTTTCGCCGGAGTGCTGATTGCGGCCACATCGTCGGAAGCTAAAACCTCGACCGCGTGCTCGTATTCGGCGCCGCGATCCGTTCGCACATCCTTTTCACGCACGACGCCGATCACATTGATCACCCTCGTTGGCGCCAGCCGTCTGCGCGGAGAGAATGGGGAAAGAACCGTCAGGGCGCCAATGATCCGCGGCCGCGGAAGCCACGCGGGCCGGACCGTTCTAGCCTACCTGCTTTCCCTAGCTGGAGCAGGGCGCGTGATTTTCGGCGGATCGCTCGCGGGGAATGTTTGTTCCAACTGCCTGTCCAATTCCTCATCCAGTTCCCGCCTCTCGCGCTGTTCTCGGGTCTCGATTTTTCTTGTCACGGTTAATCTCTCCTATCTCGGCGGGCATCGAAGCCCGCTGACCTGTTCTCCGCGACCGCGCTGAATGCACGGCTTGTTCTGCGGCTACCCACTCGCGCGGTCATCGTCCGCGACGTGGACGACGTGCAGTCGTGCTTTGCCGGGTTGTGCGAGCATGCCCGGCTGCCGCAAGGCACGACTCGAGCTGGTGGAAACGTCTGTCGCAACAACAATATTTATTTCAACATCCTCGGGGGCTGTAACCGCAAGACGAGGCCCCCTGCTTCACTGCGGGACCAGATTGGGGGCTTCGGACATCCGGGCGCGAGCACGCGATGCGGCGCACGCCCGGTTCACGAGCAGATATGTCGACACCCCGAGCTGCGAGAATGATTGGAAGCTCCATCAAACATGATTGCTCTCATGTATGCTCTAAAGACGCGATCCCAAGGCAGCTGCGGACTTTTGCCGCACAGTCGCACTGCTGCGAATTCGATTCAGGCGAGCATCATCGATCGGCGTCAGACCAGGAGGGGTTGGTGGTGCGCCGGGGTTCGACAAAAGGAAATGCTGAGGCTGCGCGCTCGGTAGCCACGTCTGATGCTCATGGGCGTTAAGCTGCTTGCGTGTGCTCAGACTTCGCCACTACAAGCACGCTGCATGGCAGTTGAGGCAAGGTCGATCCATCTGCCAGGCCATTCAAGTAGCGGGCAAGCGCTCCTTGATCTCGGCGACCGACGATAATCAGATCCGCGCCTATCTCAACGGCGGCGAGCATTATCTGTTCTGCCGGCCTCCCATAGTTCAGCTTGCCTGCTGCGGCGCATCCGGTGCCCCTGAGCTGCCTCACAGCCTCGTCGAGCAGTGCCCGCGCTTCAGCTCCCTGATTCACGAAAAACGATGCCCCTCCCTCGACGGTGAGCATTCGCTCGGGCGGGTCAACGATCGCAACGAGATGAACTGTCGAACCGCACGCGGCTGCCACATTCTGGGCATGAACGAGTGCGTCGCGGCCATCCGGTGATCCATCAAAAGCCAGGAGAATCCTTCGGTACATCAGAGTCCTTGGTTTGACATACGTTGAAGCTCGGAACAACGACGGCCCCGCAATGGTTCCTCGGGTGCATGGTTTGTCGGCATTTTTCCCGCTCCTGGCGCGCGGACCACGCTGAGGTCAACCTACAGATCAACATTTGACAAACGAAAACCATCATCGGTTGATGCCGATTGGCCGAATGAGAATGGCGCAAGACTTCTTCAGTCTAAACGACCATAGGCGCACGACTTGCCGGCTGTCGCACCTAGCATTCTTGTCGATCAGAACTGACAACATTTTTCGTTTGCAAGACTAGCACAATGGACGACAACTCAGGAGGCCCCATGGAGACGCCGAACGCGGACAATCGACACGGATGCAATGCCTCTGCCGCTCGAAGATTTCGCCAAGCATGCGATGGGCACCCCCGCGCTCACAGCGCCCCAACTGACATTGCTCCTTTTGGCAATTATTGTCTGCCTGGGCATTGCCCTCGTGTGGACCCTTTGGGAGATCGAGCACGAGGCGAATCCGAGACACGATAGACATCGGTCGGATTAGGTATAGCCAATCGCAACCCGGCAACGAGCTGATTGGATCAAAGGGGGCGCGATGGCATCCATCGCGCCCACGTTCTCTCTTCGGCGCCCGACTAGTCTTCGCGGCCGACCTTGAGCACGGCGAGCTCGCGCCTTTCGCCGGTTCTGGTGCGGAACGAAATCATCTGTTTGACCGAAAGTCCCAGAAGTGCGGCGCCGACCGGCGTCAGCACGGACACACGTCGGCGTGCAATATCGGCATCAAACGGATAAACTAGAACTATCTCTTGAACCTTTCCGGTCTGTTCATCCCGAAATTTCACCTTACTGCCGAAACTGGCGCGACGGTCCGCTAAATCAAGACACTCCGTTTGTCCGCGCCGTTTTGTCGCGAACCGCTTCGTACCTCCGTACTTAGACACCTTCCGATCTCCGCGGAATTGAACCGCGATGAGATACGGGCTTGAATTCCCATCGCGGATCAAGTTGGCCCTGCGCGTGAAACCCAGGCCGGAATCAACAACCAACGAGGTAGCTCTCGCCTGACATCTCAGAACAAAGCGCGGATTCGTGATCTAGATAGCGCATCATTCGGAGAACGCAGAGGACCCCACGGTCGTGCGGTCACGTTGGCCCTGCGGAAATTGCACGGCGCGCTTTGTAGCTCTTATCGTGGCGACTTTTGCCACGCTGCCGCATTGGACCTGTGTCGCTCAGCCCAGCATTTTCATTGCATCGAACGGTCAAATAAACTCGTTTGTCGTTGAGGGCGGCCGATGGGAAGATGCTGCTCTCCGGGAGAAGAGTACCATGACCGACGCTGGACAGAGACGTCCTGACCGACCGTCCATAGTTCTGACGAGAATGGACCGACAAAAGCTCCTCAGGCTGCTTCAAGACTTGCCGACGACGAGCGTCGATACCGATTGCCTTCTTCGAGAGGAGATTGATCGCGCCGATATGATTTCAGACACCGCCGCATGGTGTTCGGCCGTCAGACTCGGATGCGAGGTGAAGTTCGTCGATCTTGGAACCTCACATCTTTGTCGCGGTCGTCTCGTTCTTCCGGACGAAACCAGAACCGCTCACTGCATCTCCGTTCTAAGTCCGATTGGCACCGCCCTCATTGGACTTGGACCTGGGCAGTCAATTCATTGGACCGAGCGTGGTAGGGAACGAAGCCTCGCGGTGCTTGAAGTGCGAGCGAGCGAAGTATCACCGCCGACCTAATCGGCGGCACAGCGCGTCGATGCACGGTGGCGGTCTTGGTGACCGCCGGCATTAGCGTTTCGCCAATGCTGACGCGATTGCACGTGTTCTTGCTGAACGAGTCGCCACGCTTTCCTGTCGAGCTACTTGCCGACGCTTGCAGCCTTGCGCAGCGCGACGAGTGCCGCCTCCAACGCCGCGGCATCAACATTTGTCGCGTGTGTGGCGTAAACGGGGAATGAGAACCGAGGCGCGCCAGGAACCAGGTGAAGTGCGCCCTCGGCAAGATATGACTGAACCGCATGCATTCGGAAGTACCCGGAACCTCCCTCCATGAGGATATAGCTCAGCGCAAGCGGACCGAGATTTGTTACGAGACTCGGCACGGTTTCCGGAAAGCTCACTGCATGATGAAGAGCGAACTCAGAACCCCATTCGACGTGAACATATCGAGGATCGTTCTCGTGATACTTCGCGAGATCGGTTGTCACGAGAACGAGTTCTTCCTCCATGACCAGATCGACCTCCAACCCTGGTCGATGTTGGGGAGCGTACATGATCGCGATATCTACAAGCCCGGCAGCAACGTGCGTAATCAAATCCTGAGGAACGTCGACGTGAACGCGAAGCGCAATGTCCGGGTGTGATCGCCTCAACGCCCTGACCCACTCGATTAAAAGCGGCCGCCATAAGCTGACTTCGCTTCCAATCGTCAAGACAGCGCTGTGTCCTTCCGGCACAGCCACTTGCTGTTTTGCGCGCTGCCACAATTGTACGAAAGTCGGTGCGAAACGAAGGAACTGTTCGCCAGCCGGCGTGAGGCTCGCACCGCCCTTGTTTCTAACGAACAGCGGGCGCCCGAGCTGCTGCTCGAGGAGGCGCACACGTGCGCTGACCGTGGTCTGCGCGACATGCAAACGGTCGGCAGCTTTGATGAAACTACCGGTTGACACAATCTCGATGAAAGTTCTGGCGAGTTCGATATCCATCGTTTCCATAGCATAATTGATGTAGCAAAATGTCAATTCAATTCGTTTATTTGCTTGATCGTACGATGGGCGGGAATTGACCTACGGCCAAGCCATTCCTCATGGTCTGCCTGGCCGACACAACGGATTGGCCATGCAACGGGGAAACCACTGAGCTGGCGCGCGACGTAATGGCAGGCAAGCGCCGCCGCAAGAAAAGGCCGTCCCGATCCCAAGCAGATCAAGATCGAGTCCGACCGCATCTTCTTGCCAGAGGCCGGCTGGATCCCGATCGCGATCCATCGACCGATCGCCGGCAAGATCAAGAACGTCACCGTGTCGACCGTCACCGGCGGATGGTTCGTGTCGGCGCAAACGGCGCTGGAGGCTATTATTCCGGCCAACTCGCGCCCCGCGGTCGGGATCGACATCGGAGGTGTCCAGTCGACGGCTCTCTCCGGCGGGACAGTGTTCGGCATCGCGCGGCCAGCGCAAACCGAACTGCGCGACTGGAGGCGCCTCTCGGACCATCCATCGCGCCAGGAACCACGGGTGGTCGTAATCTAGAACCTGAGGTCAAGCAGATGGCGAAGACAAGTCGCGGCAGAAGCTCCCGGATCGAGCCAGACGATTGGCCGGAAACGCCGGTCGATAGGAGATACCAAAGTAATCTGCGCAACCGATCAAAGACGGCGGAGAGAGTGTCAGGGTAGCGACGCCCCACTTCAAGCAACAGGGCCGCGATAGATGACCCGTGAAGTCATCGATTGCTCCTCTCAGTTCCAAAGGCTTCGCGAGAAAGTGTTCGACAGCGGCGCAAGCTGCCGACAATCGTAGCAATTCAGCATTGGTTTCTTCTGAATGACCCCACAACGGCAGCCAATGCGGCACAAACGCGCAAAGATGACCCGATGCCAATCGGGAGCTGAGCATGTCCCAGTCAGTACACGTTCGGGCCTTTCGCGACCTTGTCGGCGACGGAGGCGTCATTGACGACCCGGAGCGGATGGCTGTCTACGTGACGGATCAACGCCAGCTTTCTACGGGCTCGACGTTTGCCGTGCTGAAGCCGACGACGACGAAGCAAGTCGCCGACATCGTGCGGTTGGCGGCGCACCACGGCATCGGAATCCTTCCGCAAGGCGGCAACACCAGCTACTGCGGAGGCGCGACGCCCGACGCCTCCGGACGCCAAATCGTCGTGAGCCTCGAGCGGATGGACAGGATTCGCGAAGTCGATCCCGTCTCCATGAGCATCTCTGTGGACGCCGGCACCATCCTGAAGAACGCACAGGACGCCGCGGCGGCCACCGGACTTCTGTTGCCGCTCAGCCTCGGCGCGGAAGGCAGTTGCCGGATCGGCGGTAACATCGGGACGAATGCCGGCGGACTATCGGTCGTCAGGTACGGGATGACGCGCGATCTTCTGCTCGGAATCGAGGCGGTGCTGGCGGACGGCACGGTGGTTTCCGACATGCGCAAGCTGCGGAAAAACAATACCGGCTACGACGTCAAACAGTGTTTCGTCGGCAGCGAGGGAACTCTCGGCATCGTCACGGGCGCGGTGCTGCGTCTGGCGCCCTTGCCGACCCGCCGCGCGACGGCCTGGCTAAAATTGGCGTGGGGCGCGCCGCTCGCCGATCTTCTCGCCCTGATCCGTCGTGAATCCGCGGACCTGCTGACCGCATTCGAGTTCATGGCGGCCCGATCGATCGCGCTCGCGACCGGAGCAATGACCGATCCGTCCACCCTTCGAGCAGGCCCAGAAGGCGCCGTCCTCGTCGAGTTCGCCTCTTCCTCGCGCCATCTCGATCTCGACGAACTGATGGAAGCCGTTCTGGCGGAGGCGATCGAGGCCGGATGGATCGAGGACGCGCTGCTGGCACAGAGCGGATCGCAGCGGACCGCGATGTGGCGGCTCCGCGAGACCATCCCGGAGGGCGAGAAGCGCCGGAACGGATCGGTCAAGCACGACATCTCGGTACCGCTTTCCTCCATTCAGCGCTTCCTGGATCTGGCCGGCGCGCAGGTGCGATCGTATGACGGCGACCTTGAGCTGTCCGTCTACGGCCATGTCGGCGACGGCAATCTGCACTACAACGTGCTCGTTCCTGCCGGCGTCGACCGGATCGAGTTCACCAAGCGGATCGAAAGCAGCCTGTCTCTGCAACTCTACGATACAGCCGCGGCGCTCGGCGGCACGTTCAGCGCGGAGCATGGCGTCGGCCGGTTCAAGAAGCACCTTCTGGAGCGGTACGGCGATCTCGGGCGTGTCGCGGCGATGCGCCGGATCAAGACCGCCTTTGATCCGGCGGACATTATGAACGCCGGCGCGATCGTTTGCCCATTGGGAGAGAAGTCTGCCCGTTGAATCATCGGCCGGCGAGTTGGCGATGCTTTCCAAGCGGTGGGCCTGGCCTTCGGCCGGTGCACCTCGTTCAGCCAAATCGTCTTGTCCATAAAGAAAGAGCCACTCCGAAGGAGTGGCTCAAGTTGGGGAGGAAACGCCCCTTAGGGACTGCTAAAATCGCGATCAGGTCCCGCACGCAGATGAGGATCTTCGAGCACAGCTCCGAATCCTTTGCTCGCCACGGTACGCGTCGGGCCTGACGTCCGGCTCGTCTTCAGATGGCGGCAATGTCCAGCTTCGAGCCGTCGACCAGACGCGACAGCCGGAACGGTGTGGCATCGACGCAAGGCGTGTCGTTCGCGACAAGCTGTGCGCCCAGATAGCCGAGCCCCGGACCCAGACCGAAGCCGTGACCCGAGCAGCCCGCCGCGAGCACGAGGCCCTTCACCCCGTCCACCTGCGACACCACGGGCACTGCGTCCGGCGTGCAATCGACGAAGCCGCCCCAGGCGCTGTCGATCTTAATCTCGCCGAGTTGGGGGAAGGTTCTCCGGACACTCTTCACCACTTGGCTCACCAGCCATTTCAATGGCGGAGGATCCAGCACGCGATTCTGCTCAAAGATCCGATCATCGTTGGCCAGAAGCGCCGATATCGAATCCGGCCCCGAAACGAACGATTGGCCGATGCCGAGCCTGACGTTCTTCAGGCGACGCAAGAACTGCGGCATGAATTCCCGGCTATACCGGATAGCCTGGGGCGTGATTTCGAGGTTCGCCTTGCCGCTGATCGCAAGCGTGTAGCTGCCATCCAGTCGGCGCGTGATCGTGCAGTAGGGTGTCGAGACCGCCTCGCCGATATTGATTGTGGGGGTGGAACGCAGCGCGGTCTGCCGGATGCTCGCTTGGGGGAAACTGACCCCGAGCGGCCGAAGGAAGCGCGAGGACCAGGCGCCGGCGGCGCACAGCACCGCGCTGGTTCTGATGTAGCCCTTCTCCGTGTGCACGCCCGCAATCTTGCCATTGGCCAAGTCGAGCCCCCGCGCGGCGCATCCCTGATGGATCGTGGCGCCCAGAACTCTGGCCCCCTCAGCGATAGCCGGCGCGGCGAGCGCAGGCTCGGCCTTGCCGTCTCGCTCCGAATAGGTCCCACCGACCCATTTGTCGCGCGCTTCGGGGACGCGCTCGGCCACTTCCGCCCGGCTCAGCACGCGGGTATCGACGTCGTACTCCCTGGCAACCTCGCGCCACTTTTCCCAGCCGGCGAGCACAGCCTCGTCGTGGGTCGCATAGACGAGACCGCAGCGACGAAATCCAAGGTCCCGATTGATATCGCGCGTGAGCTCGTCCCACAGCCGCATGGAGAGCACCGAGAGCGGCAGTTCGCGCCGGTCGCGGTTCTGCTGGCGGCACCAACCCCAGTTTCGGCTCGATTGTTCACAGGCGACGTGCCCCTTCTCGAGGAGCGCCACGGAGAGGCCGCGCTTCGCCAGGTAATAGGCGGCCGTAGAGCCGAGAATGCCGCCGCCAACGATGACGACGTCGGCCTCGGCCGGGAGACGCTCATCGCTGTGAATGCGCTCGACATGGGGCGACATGGTCCAACGAGCCTCGGCTGCCAAAAATGCGGAAGCAAAAAGTTCCGATCAGCCCTTCATCGCATCGTGCGCTCGGTAGAATGTGCTGAAATCATCCAGGACTTCGCAAGATGTTCGGTTTTCTGGCCGTTTGAGCGATACGAGATGCTCAAGCGCGAGAGTGGTAAAATCCGAGGACGGCCTTGGTCTCGAGATACTCCTTCATGCCCTCGATGCCGTATTCGCGACCGTTGCCGGAACGCTTGTATCCGCCAAAGGGAGCATTGGGGTCCCAGTCAGGATAATTGAGATGGACTTGACCCGACTGGATCCGCGCGGCGACGGTTCGCACCGTCTCCATATCAGTGCCCTGCACGTGGGCGCCGAGGCCGTAGACGGTGTCATTGGCGATCGCGATCGCTTCGTCCACGGTGTCGTAGGGAATGATCGACAGCACCGGGCCGAAGATTTCCTCCTGCGCGATCCTCATGTCGGGACGGACGTTCGAGAAAATGGTCGGCCGCGCATAGAAGCCAGTCCGAAGATCGTCGGGCCGCCCTCGCCCGCCGATGACGAGCTTGACGCCTTCTTCCAGTCCGACGCCGATCATGGTCTGGATGCGCTCGAACTGCGGCCGGTTGGCGATCGGACCATGGGTCGTGCTTTCCGCAAGGGGATCGCCGACCACCAGTTCAGAAGCGGCCGCTGCGGCCAAGGTCTCGACCTCCTCGATCCGTGAGCGGGGCACGAGCATGCGCGTCGGCGCGCTGCAGGATTGGCCGAGATTGCGGAAGGCGGCGCCGACGCCGAGCGGAACAGCACGGCTGAGATCGGCGTCCGGCAAGATGATATTTGGCGACTTGCCGCCGAGCTCCTGGGCAACGCGCTTGACGGTGGGCGCTGCCGCTTGCGCGACGAGAACGCCGGCGCGCGTCGAGCCGGTGATCGAGATCATGTCGACCAACGGATGCGACGCGAGAGCGGCTCCCACGATCGGACCTGTCCCATTGACGAGGTTGAAGACGCCGGGTGGGCAACCGGCATCGTCCATCAGTTCCGCGAATAGCAAAGCGCTCAGCGGCGATAATTCGCTCGGTTTCAACACCACCGTGCAACCGGCCGCAATCGCCGGGGCCACCTTCGCAGTAATCTGATAAAGTGGCCAGTTCCATGGCGTGATGAGGCCGCAGACGCCGATTGGCTCGCGCATGATCGCGGTGCTGCCGCGCGCGGCGATGAACGGATAATTCGCGAGATTGTCGCGGGCGACGCGGATATGCTCGGCGGCCAACGGCACCTGAGCGCGGCGCGCATAGGTGATCGCAGCTCCCATCTCACAGGTAAGCGCCTGCGCGAACAGCTCCAGCCGCTCGAGGAGCAAACCATGAACCCGGTCGAGCAGCGCCGCTCTTTCAGCAGGCGGTGTCATGGACCAGCTGGCGAAGGCTCCTCTGGCAGCGGCGATCGCGCAGTCCACATCATCGTCGTCGCCGAGCGCGACGTCGGCGATCGGCTGTTCCGTCGCCGGGTTGACGACAATTGCGGCTGCCGCGACTGGTCCGATCGGCTTCCGCCAGTCTCCGCCGATGTAGAATTTTCCGAGGAAGCCAGCTTCCGTCAGGTGTCGAACGGGCGAGATCATTGGGAGCGATCCTTGATCCGGTAATAGACGCCGATCAGCGGCGGGAACCAGGGGCTGGGAATGGCCCGGCCAGTGCTACCAGCCGCGCATCCGGGGCCATCGGGCGTGAATGGCGTCGCCGCCGGCGGAGACGACGTTGTACAACTCGTGTTGCGACGCCGTCGCACAGGCGTGATTGGGGAGAATCCTGACCTTCGCGCCGATCGGAAGATTGGGCAAAGCGTGCGCCGACCCGGGCCTGATGGCGAGGATCCCGTGCTCCTGGCTTGCTTGCGAAACGATCAGGTCCGGATAGAGGTTGCCGGCCACGTCGCAGACCAGACCATATCCGTGGTCGACCCGCTGCGCCGCGGTGCCGCGGTCGCGCGACAGCGCCATCCACCCGGCATCGACCAAAATCCAACCCTTCTCGGGCTTGGTGCCGATCACGGTGGCGAGCACCGAGATCGCGATGTCGTCTGTCGTGCAGACACCAACACCGTGCATGACCAAGTCGAAGAACATGTAGACGCCCGCCCGCATTTCCGTGACGCCGGTCAGGTCCTCGGCGAAATGCGCTGTCGGGGTCGAGCCGACGCTCACGATGGGGCATTGGTGCCCGGCCGCCCGCAAGGCCTCCGCCGCGGCAACCGCCACCGCTCTCTCATTCTCCGCGGCCGCGACGAGAGCCTCGGGCGTGAAGAGGCTGTAGGATTCGCCGGCATGGGTGAGAACGCCGGCAAGCTCGACGCCGGCCTCGCCCAGCGCGACCGCGACTGCAATGAGCTTTGGATCGTTCGCGGTCAGCCCGCCGCGGTGACCATCGCAGTCAATCTCGATGAACGCAGTGGGTGTCACACCAGCGGCACGACCGGCGGCGCCGAGCATCCTCGCCTGCTCCGGCGAATCGAGCATTACCTTGAGGTCAACGCCTGCTTTGCGCAGACGCATCGCTCTTTCAGCTGTGTGGGGCGCCAGACCCACCGCATAAGTCATGTCGCGAAAACCGTGCCGTGCGAAATACTCGGCTTCCGCCAGGGTAGAGACAGTGATCGGCCCCGATCCGGACGGATAAGCCCGTCGCGCCACGTCGATGGATTTCGCGGTTTTCATGTGGGGACGCAGCACGACGCCCCGCTCCGCCATGCGCGAGGACAGGCGGGCGAGATTGCGATCGAGCCGATGCACGTCGAGCAGGAGAGCCGGCGTTGCCAGCGTGCCGAGCGTTGCAGCCATCTCGGAGTTCTGGTGATCCGTTCCGCTCATCTCCTCGCGTCGCACGTCGATGTCTCCTAGCCGAACGACTGATTGGGAATCGCAAACACGCGCGCCGGCCCGCTTGATGGTGCCGGTGTGCCCAAGATCATTGTGGTGGCATCGCCGACCTGCTCCAGGCCGATGCCTTCAAGCCAATTCCCGAGCTGCGATGTGGCAGAGGTGTCGATGCGGACAAAACCACTGCCGAGCCGCGCGAGCGCAGCCTCGATCAGCGCCTGTGCATCGGTCTCGGTTTCGGCGACGACGGGACCGATGACATGCCCGCGGCCAAAAAGCCGGGAGATGGCGTAGCCGCGGGCCATGCCGTCACGCTGCAGGACATAGCCATCACCGCTTTGGAGCAGCTGTTCGAGCATCTGTCGTCTCTCCAAGCCCGTAGCGTCGCGATCGAGCCGCATGATCGCCTCGAAATCCGAGGCAGCCATTGGCCTGACGAGCCCCGGCGGCGACTCATGGCGTCCTCTGGGAATTCCCTGATGCTGGTGGATGACCCCGATGGGGACGAAACCGCGCCGCTGGTAAAGCGCCTGGCCTTCCGCGGTCGAATTCAGCGCAATGCTTCGTGGACGCGCGGACGCCAGCAACGCATCCATGAGCCGGGCGCCATAGCCACGGCCCTGCGCGGTCCTCGCGACGATAATCATACCTGCGGAAGCATGGGTTTCGCCATACGGCCACCATGCCGCGGTCCCGATCACCGTCCCAGCGCGTTCCAGAACAAAGCCTTTGCCCAGCTGCAACGCGACATCCCAATCTTC
The DNA here is from genome assembly GCF_002936975.1 of Bradyrhizobium sp. AC87j1. Classification (NCBI taxonomy): domain Bacteria; kingdom Pseudomonadati; phylum Pseudomonadota; class Alphaproteobacteria; order Hyphomicrobiales; family Nitrobacteraceae; genus Bradyrhizobium; species Bradyrhizobium sp. AC87j1. The sequence continues at coordinate 25,355 of NZ_PTFE01000045.1, read as the reverse complement.
GAGCCGATAGGGCCAGGACATCTCCTGCGAGAGCATCAGGGCGCCTTCCAGATGTGATCTGGCGAATGGAATGAGGATCACGTCTTCAGTGACACGATCTTCGGCCTGGTAAGCTGCGGTTTTCATGATCAATAAGCGTCTCTTTCTCGGGTTGCCCGGACCAGGCGCGAGCGCCTGACAGGGCGAGGCCATCTGATGATCCCCGCATGGTCTGCAGCGTACCTTGCGTCCGACAGCATTACGCAATCAGACTCGAGCAAAGTTCGGCATAGAATTTCATCGATGTCGCTTTGGAGTAGCCAATCTGCTGCGAGGGGCTATCAGAACGCTGATCACGTCCTCGAATGACAAACTCCGTAAGCACAGCCATCATTGATGGTGCGCCGATCCGGACTCGATCTTTCAGTTAATCGCATCCACCACAATCCCCCCGATGTAGTTCTTGACCGCCTGCACATCCGGCGGGAGGATCTTGACTCGTCTCGGCAACTCTTCGATGCCCTTTAGCCTTTCTGGACGATCCGCCTCGCGGCCCAACGCTTCCTTAATTGTCGCGCCGAATTTGACGGGCAGTGCGGTTTCGAGCACGACCATCGGCGTGTCGGAAGAGGCGTGCCTGCGTGCGACTCTCACCCCGTCTGCTGTGTGTGGGTCGATTTCGGTCTTGCAGCGCTTCCACGTGTCACGGATGGTCGCGAGCCGGTCGGCATGTGTGCTCCTTCCGCTACGGAAGCCGAAACGCGCTGCAGCCTCTGCAAATCTGGATTCTCCACTCAGGTCGAACGAGCCTCGCTCCCCGAGCTGATCAGCAAACAGCGATTTCGTTCGCTCTGCGTCCCGATCTAACAGGTCGAATACAAAGCGTTCGAGATTTGAAGCCTTGGAGATGTCCATGGACGGGCTTGAGGTTTCGAGCGTGTCTGCGCGACTTCGGACGCGATACACCCCGGTGCGGAAAAACTCGTCGAGCACGTCGTTCTCGTTGGTCGCAAGGACCAGCCGGGATATTGGAAGCCCCATCATGCGCGCAACATGCCCCGCGCAGATGTTGCCGAAATTCCCCGAAGGCACTGCAAAGCTTACACTTGTCGCCCCGCGTTCGAACGCCTGCAGATAACCGGAGAAGTAATAGACGACCTGCGCGAGGAGCCTCGCCCAGTTGATCGAATTCACCGCACCGATCTTGTATCGCTGCTTGAACTCCAGATCGCTCGCCACTCGCTTGACGATGTCCTGGCAATCGTCGAAGACACCATCTATCGCGATGTTGTGGATGTTGTGGTCCTGGAGGCTGAACATCTGAGCTTGTTGAAAGGCGCTCATTCGTCCGCGGGGCGAGAGCATGAACACCCGGACCCCTTTCTTGCCGCGCATAGCGTATTCTGCCGCGCTTCCGGTGTCGCCACTGGTCGCGCCAAGAATGTTCAAATTCTCCTGCCGGCGGTCCAATTCGTACTCGAGCAGATTGCCGAGCAACTGCATGGCCATGTCCTTGAACGCCAGCGTGGGACCATTCGACAGCTCCTGGAGATAAAGTCCCCTCTCCAGCTTTCGCAGCGGCGCGATGTCAGGCTTTCCGAATATCTCCGGCGTGTAGGTCTTTGCACAGATGGCTTTCAGGTCGACGGAGGGAATATCGCCGACATAGAGCGACAGGATCTCGAAAGCCAGGTTGGCGTAGGACAGCGTACGCCACGCATCCAGCGTGGCGTGGTCCACACGAGGATAGGTTTCCGGGACGTACAGCCCGCCATCCGGGGCGAGGCCTTCAAGCAATGCCTCGCAGAATTGCTTGCGGCCTGAATGGCCGCGGGTGGACACGTACTGCATCGTCAATCTTCTTTAGAGAGGCGGAAGTGCCTCCGGAACTCAGACCCTGGGTTGTAAGTTGGGCTGCCGGCCGTCAACGGCTGGCGCGCCACATCGCGATCCGGTCACGCATCCGGTAGCCTTGAATGAAGGCAGGCATGAACCACGGATTGCCTCGATAGAACGGGATGAAGGCCGGAGGCCTGAAGTCGAACGCGGTGCGCGCCCGCTCCTCGTGTCCCATGAGCTTGTGGGCCGCATGCATACCGACCCATGGCGCCCAGACCACGCCCGATCCGCAGAAGCCGCTGGCATAGACGATACCTTCCTTCTCGAAAATGCGCGGAATCATGTCGCGGTTCATGGCCACATGGCCGAACCAGGTGTGAGAGAGGCGAACGGCCTCCAGTTCAGGGAACAGATTCACCAGGCCCTTGCGCAGAAGCAGCTTCGGAGCGACGGGGTCGCCGACCCGAGAGCTGTCGCGACCGCCGAGCAAGATGCGTTTGCCATCAGGCGAGGGCCGATAATAGAAGCCGACCTCCCGGCTCTCCGTGATCATCATGCGTTTCGGCATCAGCCGCGCCATGACTTCGGGCGCAAGCTCCTCCGTCGCAATGATCCGGCTGCGAACCGGGACCAGCCGACGGCGCAGGAAGGGCACGGCGCCATCGGTGTAACCGTTGGTACACACCAGCACCTGATGTGCCTGCACCGGACCGGCCGCGGTGACGACGCGGAAACCGGAGCCATCTCTGTCGATCGAGATCACGGGCGTCCGCGCGTGGACTGTCAATCCGGAAGCGAGCGCGACCCGCAGCAGTTCGGCGTGAAACTTCGCCGGGTGCAGTCCGCCGATGTCCATCCGAACCGTACCGCCGCGATAGACATCGGTGCCGATATACTGGCGCTGCTCGGCATAGGGAACTGCGTAAGCTTCGATCCCAAGCTTCTTTGCGAGCCTCTCCGCGGTGCGCGCCATGGCCTCGTATTGCTCATAGCCGAAGGCGCCTTTGAACTGCCCCACCGGCTGGAAGTCGCAGGCGAGGCCTTCCGTCCTGATGAAATCATACAGGAACTCGCGTGCGGCCTTACCTTCCGCCTCGATCGCCAGCGCCCTCTCCTCTCCGAACCGGCGCGTGAGCGTCGCGTAATCGGGCCGAATGGATCCGCTGGTGATACCGCCGTTGCGCGTCGAAGCTCCTTCACCAGGGTCCATGGCGTCATAGGCCGCAACCGAGCGGCCCTCGCGCGCCAGCACCAGACCGGCCGAGAGCCCTGCATAGCCCGCGCCCACGATCAATACGTCGAGCTTCTTGGCTATTGGCTGCTGAGGCGGCGGCTTAAGCGGCGCGGCTTCCCACCAATAGGGCGTGGCCTTCTCGGCAACTCTCGGCGCGTGCATGGCTTTGCTTCTCGTATGGTCGCTGGTTTCAGCCGCGACTCAGTTGAAATCGTTCAGATGTGGTCGTTTCGAACGTCGAGGGCATCTCGCAAGCCATCGCCGATGAAGTTGAAGCTCGTCACCGCCATCGTAATGGCGGCACCGGGAATGATGGCAAGCCAGGGAGCGCTCGCCAGATATTGCTGGGCGCCATTGAGCATGTTGCCCCAGCTGGGCAGCGGCGGCTGGATGCCGTAGCCGAGAAAGCTGATATAGGCCTCCAGAAGGATCGCGCGCGCGACGGCCAGACTTGCGGCGACGATGATGGGACCCATGGCATTGGGCAGGATCTCGCGGAACATGATGTGCGCCCTGCGAAGCCCGACCATGCGCGCAGCCTGGACGAACTCGCGCTCGCGCAGCGAACGGACCTCGGCCTCGACGATTCGCGCAGTCTCCATCCAGCTCGTGACGGCAATGATCACGGTGATCATCGCCGGGCTCGGCCGCAGCGTTGCGGCCAGCGCCAGCACGAGAAAGATCGAGGGATAGGACAGGAAGCCATCGACCGTCCGCATCAATGCCGCCCCGACCCAACCCCCGCGATAGCCGGCCGTCACGCCAATGAGCGTGCCGATCAACGTCGACAGCAACATGGCGGAGAACCCCACCGCCAGCGAGACGCGCCCGGCCATCAACAGCCGCACCGCGAGGTCTCGCCCTAAGGGATCCGTGCCCAAGTAATGGTTGCCTGTCAGCGGCGGAGCAAAGCGGGCGCGCAGATCGATGTGGAGCGAATCGTAGGGCAAGACATAGGGACCGATGGCGCACGCCAGCACGAGCAGGGTGATCATCGCGATTCCCAAGAGCGCCAGGTGGTGACGCATGAAGCGGATAACGGCACGGCTGTGCCACCAGCGGGCCGGAGCTGCGTGCGCGACGATGGCGGTCATATCTACTCGCTCCTCTTATCTGTCGTGAGTCTGCAGGCTCAGGCCAGGCGAATGCGCGGATCGACGGTGGCGATCACGATGTCTGCGATCAGATTACCCAACAGGACCAGGATGGCCGAGAAGATCAACAGCCCCATCACGACCGGATAGTCGCTGTAACCAAGGCTGTCGAGAAACAGCCGCCCCATGCCCGGCCAGGTGAACACGGTCTCCGTGACCAGCGCGCCGGTGAGAACGCTGGGCAATTGCATCCCTGCCAGCGTGATCATCGGCAACAGCGCATTGCCGATGACATGTTTCAGCAAGATGCGGCGTTCGCTCACGCCCTTGGCCCGGGCCGTCTTGACGAAATCCTGACTGAGCGCATCGAGCGTTGCCGTCCGCATGTAACGGCTCCAGATAGCGACATGAACGAGGGACAGCACCAGGCTCGGCAAGATCAGGTGATGCAGATAGTCCAGTACCGAGCCGTCGCCAATTGTGTACATGTTGCCTGCGGGCACCCAACCCAGCTTCAGGGTGAAGATGTAGATGCCGATCAGGCCGAACCAGAACGTCGGAACGGACAGCGCCACCATGGCGCCGACAGTCGCGCAGTAGTCGAACAGCGAATAGCGGTGGGTGGCGCCGCGGATTCCGATCCAGGCACCGACCCCGATCGCAAATGCGGTGGACGTACCCATAAGCAGTAGCGTCGCCAGCAAGTGTCGACCAATCACCGTCAGCACCGAAGAGCCATCGCGGAACGAGTGTCCCCAATCGCCCTGGAGCAGCCGCCAGGCCCAATCGAGATACTGCATCCATAGCGGCCGGTTCAACCCGAGCTGCGCTGCGAGCCGCTCCACATCCTTCTGGGTCATCCCCGGATCGAGCCCGAACTGCGCCAGAGGACCACCCGGCATGAGGTTGAGAACCGTGAAGCCGATGATCGAGACGATCACCAGCAGCACGATGCTCTGCAAGAGACGATTCAGCAGGAAGGCGGACATTCGAGTCCTCCATTAGCGTGACAACACCGTCCGACGCGGTCCGTCCGGCGAGACATCAGCTCGCCCAATACCAGGCGAGCGCGTTCCAGGACTCCGTGCGCGTGTTGCCATTCGGCACGAATCCATTGATCCCCTTCTTGAGACCTTCGACCGAGTTGCTCTGATACAGCGGTAGGAAAGGCAGATCGCGGCGCACGAGTTCCTGTACGCGAGAGTAGATCGCGCGCCGCGCTTCGGGATCGAAGGTGCGTGCGCCTTTGTCGAGGAGAGCATCGACCTCCGGATTTGCGTATTGGGCATTGTTCGAGCCGCGGCCGCCCTTCGCTGCGATCGAGCGCGAGTGGAGGCGATTGGTGACGTCCGGATCGGCGCCAATCAGATACGAGCTGCCTACGATCACGGAATCGAACTGCGATTGCACCCAGAAATCGCCCCACATCACGGCGGCGGGCAGGTTCGATATCTTCATCTCGACCCCCAGTTGCGCGAACGTCTGCTGCAGGAACTGCTGCACCTGTTCACGAAGGGGATCGCCCGACGTGGTCGAATTGGTAAAGGACAGGCGAACGCCGTTCTTGGCGCGAATGCCGTCCGCGCCCTTTGCCCAGCCGGCCTGATCGAGGATCTTGCCCGCGCGCTTTACATCAAATTGGTGCAGGGGCAGATTGGCGTGGAAGAAGAAGGACTGCCGCGGCATGAACGTCTCTGTCGGGGTAGGCACCCCGTAATAGAGCCCCTGAATGATCGCCTCCTTGTCGATCGCCGCGTAGAGCGCCTCGCGAACGGCCAGCTCCTTGAACTGCGGGCGCTCGAGGTTCAGGTAGAAGGATTCGAACGAGGTCCTTGGGACGAGCGTCACCACACGGTTTGGCAGCGTCTTGGCTTCCCCGTAATGATCGGGCGTGATGTAAGGCTGGCCCACGAGATCAATGTCGCCGCTCTTGAACTGGGTGTAGAGGACCGTGAGATCGGGAATGTATTTGAAGACCAACCTCTCGATGTGAGGGCCATCACCGAAGTATTCGGTGTTCGCAACGAGTTCGAGATGATCACCAGCAACCCTCTTGCTCCACTTGAAGGCGCCGGTGCCGACCGGCGCCTGGTTGAAGGCGGCGTTGTTCGGATTGGCCTCTTTCTCGAGGATGTGCTTGGGGACGATGAAGGATTCGGTCAGGAACGACAGATACGGCGCAAAGGCCTCCTCCATTCGCCACGTGATCTCCGTCGGCGAGACCACCGTGATGTCGCGCACGAGAGCATGGCCGGCCGTGCGCCAACTCCGGAAGTTCGGATTCGTAATCAGCTCGAGCGTGAACTTCACGTCCTCGGCGCTGAACGGTTTGCCGTCGTGCCAGCGGACATCGTCACGCAAACGAATACGCCAATTGAGACCGTCTTCCGAAATGCCGCCATTCTTCTGGTTCGGCACTTCCACGGCCAGGTTGGGCTGAATAACGCCCTGAGGATCGATGCGAAACAGCGCGTCGAAGACCGAGAAATGCACGCCATCATCGACTTCAATGTGTACCATCAGCGGATTGAAGACGGTGGGCTCTTGTCCAAGCCCGACGATCACGCGGCCGGTTGGCTTTGTCGGAGAGGTGCGCGCGTGGGCCGGCTTGCCCAATAGATTGGGCGCGATCAGGCCAGCAGCTCCGCCGATCGCCACCATTCGCAGAGCATCACGCCGCGAGTAGCTCGATGTCGTTGCAGAACCCTTGGTCATAACGTCTCTCCTCCCTTGTGCTGTCCGCCATACTCTGCATGTTCGGGCATGCTCAGGGGTTGCTCGCCCGGGATTGCTGCCACCAGTTCTCGCGTGTAGGTGGATTTCGGATCGAGGAATATCTGGGACGGCGGTCCGCGCTCCACGATTTGTCCTCGATGCATGACGGCGATTTCATCGCAGATTTGGCTTGCGACGCGCAGGTCATGCGTGATGAAGATCATCGAGACGCCGGTCTCCCGCTGGATCTGGTCGAGCAGCTTCAAGATCTGGGCCTGGATCGATACGTCGAGCGCTGAGACCGCTTCGTCGGCAATCAGCAATTTTGGCTTGAACATCAGCGCCCGCGCGATGCCGACGCGCTGGCGCTGCCCGCCGGAGAACTCGTGCGGATAGCGCTCAAAGGCGCCTGCATCCAGGCCGACATGGGACAGAAGCTCCCGCGCACGCTCGCAAGCTTTGTCATAAGGCATGCCATGCGCGACCGGGCCGACAGTGAGAATTTGACCGACCGTCGATCGCGGATTGAGCGATGCGAAAGGATCCTGAAAGATCATCTGGATCTTCGGCCGTAGCGGCCGAAACTCGGCTTCGGAGAGCCCGGCGATGTCGCGGCCTTCGAACAGAATCGAGCCGCCGTCGCACTCCATGAGCTTGATCAACAGCCGACCGAGCGACGACTTGCCCGAACCGCTTTCCCCGACGACGCCGAGCGTGCGACCCGACGTGAGGTCGAAGCTGACCCCATTGACCGCAGGCACGATGCGCTGCGTACGGAAAAGCGCGCTGCCGCTGCGATAAGTCTTTGCCAGGCATTCGACCTTCAGGATCGACGCTCGCTCCAGAGCTTCCGAGGGAACGCGGTCCTTCCCGGTCAGGTGGGGCACGGCTGCGATCAGACGGCGCGTATAGAGATGACCGGGCGACTTCAGCACCTGCGCGGCACTGCCCTGCTCCACGCAATGGCCCTTCTCCATCACCACAACGTGGTCGGCAATCTCCGCGACGACGCCGAAATCATGGGTAATGAACATGACGCTCATTCCCTTGCGGCGCTGAATGTCGCGGATCAGTTGCAGGATCTGCGCCTGGGTCGTCACGTCGAGTGCGGTGGTCGGCTCGTCCGCAATCAGGATCGCAGGTTCGAGAGCCAGAGCCATGGCGATCATCACCCGCTGCCGCTGCCCGCCCGAAAGCCGGAAGGGATATTGGTGATACATGAGCTGCGGATCAGGCAGACCCACTTCAATCAACAAGTCTATGGCCCGGCTGCGGCGCGAGGCCGGCGTGCCCACGTCGTGCGCGGCCATCACCTCCTCGATCTGCGCGCCCACGGTCATCAGCGGGTTGAGCGCCGAGAGAGGATCTTGAAAGATCATCGAGACGACTCGGCCGCGCAGACTGCGGAGCTTTTCTGGCGCGAGGCCTACGATGTTCGTCCCATTCAGGTGGATCGCCCCCGAGGTGACCCTGATCACCTTCGGCAGAAGCCCCATGATCGCATTGGCGGTGACCGACTTGCCCGACCCAGATTCTCCGATGATGCAGAGAATCTGTCCACATTTGAGATCGAAGGAGATGTTCTCGACGGCGTGGGCCCGCTCCATTCCTTCAGGCAGGCTCACGGTCAGCTCCCGCACGGAGAGCGCGACATCGGCGGGGGCTGCAGCCGGCTCACCAGAGGCCATCGGAACATCCTCCCTTTTTAGCTTCGTCCGGCCATCCTGCTGCGAGCTGCGCCTTCGGTTCTTTGCCTTGCCACGCTTCTTCGACAGGTCGACGATTTGACGCTCAACGTGCCATTCCTCCATTGGAGGCTGCGACATGATTCAGGCCTCCTCGCGCAAGAGGCAAGAACTCTTCTTCGGAGCGCGGCGCCGACCGAACGGGTCAGTTCGATCGAAGCGAAGCATGGATGGCGCGGACCTCATAGCTTGATCGCTTCCGCCAAGATCTGCTCCTCGACAAGGCTCATGCGGGTTGCCTCTATGGACTTCGATCCTTCGATCCGTTGTGCCGATCTTGATGATTTCAATCACCGCGGAGTCGCCGAAAGCCGGCATCCGGGCAGCACGAACTTCTGAAAACGAAGTCCGATTTGGCATTTCAATCTGCGCCGCCCGCCGTGCCCCCTGCCAGGAAGGCGCGCGACGGATCGCAGGAGCACATGCATCAGTCTCGCCGCCTGCAAGCTGCGACGCAAGCAAGGTATTTTCGCAATATTAGCCTGCGCCAAAGGCAGTAAACCGCAGGATATTCGGTCTCACGACGAAAGTCCGCGGGGGCTGCCGCAATTCCTCGGTTACGCTACGCAACCACCGGAGATCCCTGTCGGATGAGCGCGCCGCTCCTGCATATCGAATCCAGTCCATCCCTTCCTCGTGAGGCGGACGTCGTCGTCATCGGCGGCGGCGTCGTAGGCGTGTTCACAAGCTACTATCTCGCGCGTCGCGGCCTCAAGGTTGCCTTGCTCGAGAAGGGCCGCGTCGCCGCCGAGCAGTCCAGCCGCAACTGGGGATGGTGCCGCCAACAGAACCGCGACGCACGGGAGCTGCCGCTTGCGACCAAGAGCCTCGATCTCTGGGAACGAGTTGCCCAGGAAACGGGTGAAGACACGGGCTTTCGCCGCTGCGGCCTATTGTATTTGTCGAATGACGAGAATGAGCTGGCAGGCTGGGCCAAGTGGCGAGACTTCGCCAGGACCGTTGGCGTCACGACGCATCTGTTGAGCTCGGAAGAAGCGAGCGGTCGGGGCAAGGCGACGGGTCGCAAGTGGAAGGGCGGCGTCTTCTCGCCGACAGACGGGACGGCGGACACTTCAAAGGCCGTCCCCATCGCCGCGCGTGCGATCATGGCGGCGGGCGGCACGGTGCACCAGCTCTGCGCCGCGCGCGGCATCGAGCTCAGTGCCGGCCGGGTCAACGGCGCGGTGACCGAGGCGGGCACGATCCGGGCGAAGACGGTGGTCATGGCAGGAGGCGCATGGGCATCTTCGTTCTGCAACCAGCTCGGAATTCGCTTCCCGCAGGCATCCGTGCGCTCTTCGATTCTCGCCCTGGCCCCGGGCGCGGCCGGCCTGCCTGATGCCCTTTACGCAGGGCTGGTGTCGGCCACGCGCCGCGGCAATGGCGGATACACGCTGGCCATCAGCGGGCGCGCGCGACTAGATCCGACGCCGCAGCAGGTCAGGTTCGGCCGCGAATTCCTCCCCATGTTCGCCCGCCGCTGGCGAAGCCTCAGCCCCGGCGCCTTCGAGGGCATGCGGCAAGGCCACGAATCCCTGGCGAAATGGAGGCTCGACGAGGTAACCCCGATGGAGCTGAACCGAACGCTCAATCCCCGCCCCGACATGAGGCAGATTCGGCTGACGCATCGACGCGCGTGCGAGCTGGTCCCCGAGCTGCGGCACCTCGCCATCTCAAACGTCTGGGCCGGCTACATCGACAGCACACCGGACGGCATTCCGGCAATCGGCGAAGTTGAATCCATTCCAGGCTTCATCCTTGCGGCGGGGTTCAGTGGCCACGGCTTCGGGATTGGGCCCGGCACCGGGCACATGATCGCCGACATCATCACCGGTCGAGCACCGATCGTCGACCCGCGTCCCTACAGGCCGGAACGGCTGAAAATGAGCGCCTGGGGCAAAGTCAGCGAGTTCTGAATTGCAGTTTCCGCCTCGTTGGGAAAAGCTGCTGGTTGATGCTATGACAATGCATATGACGCTGAAGACTCAAAGCCCTGACGCCGTTGTCGGCCCCATCTGATGGCATTGCTATGAAGCTCGATAAGATCGACATCAGGATTTTATGCGAACTGCAGAAGAACGGGCGCATTTCCAACGTCGAGCTCGCAGAGCTGATAAATCTTTCGCCGAGCCCGTGCCTGATGCGCGTCAAGAGGCTCCAGACGGAGGGCTTCATCACCGGCTATTCCGCCCAGATCGATGTTGCCAAGCTCGGACAAACTCTGACGGTCTTCGCTGAAATCACCCTGAAGAATCATCGGCAGATCGATTTCGCTCGCTTTCTCACGACGATCGAAAAGATCGATTCGGTCGTCGAATGCCATCTGGTTTCGGGCGGGTACGACTATCTCGTCAAGTTCATCACCGCGGGAATCAGCGAATATCAGGCTGTCATGGAACGCCTGGTCGAGATGGATATCGGCATCGACAAGTACTTCAGTTTCGTCGTGCTGAAGTCCCCGATCGTGAAATCCCATCTGCCGCTCGAAAGCATCTTCGATAGCTAAGAACAATCTCCGACCGGCAGCGCGGTGATCATCCCTTCATCGCAGCGCGGACGTCCTTGTCTTCGAGCGTCTGGTCGAGCGTAGTCCTTGTCCGCTCAATAATGCCGTCGATGTCGTCATCGGTGCAGCACAGCGGCGGCGCGTAGCCCAGCACGCCTTGCGCGAAGGCGCGGATCACGAGACCATTGTCCCACGCGCGGTCGAAGATGCGGCGCGCCGCGTCGGCTTCCGCCGGCAGAGGCGTCTTGAGCTCCTTGTCAGTCACGAGCTCGATTGCAGCCAGCATGCCGCGACCGCGGACATCGCCGACAAGCGGATGATCGGCAAGCGCGCGAAGACCTTCCATCAGCCGATGCCCGGCCTTCCGGCCGTTTTCCAGCAAGCCGTTTTCATAGAGATCAAGGCACGCGAGCCCAACGGCTGCGCTGACGGGATGAGCGGAATAGGTGTAGCCGTGGCCGACGGCCGCCTTGCCGGCGCCATCGGCAATCGTGTTGTAGACGGCGTCGGACATGAGTACGGCCCCCATCGGCACGTAGCCCGAGGTCAGCCCCTTTGCCGTGGTCATGAGATCCGGCACGACGTCATCCTCTTCACAGGCGAAGAGCGGACCGACACGGCCAAAGCCGGTGATGACCTCATCGGCAACGAACAGAATATCGTGCTCCTTGCAGACCGCATGCATCGCCTTCAGCCAGGACGGCGGCGGAACGAGGACGCCTCCTGACCCCTGTATCGGCTCGACATAGAAGGCGGCGACGCGTTCGGCGCCGAGCTCGGCGATCTTGGCCCGCAAGGCCGCGACCGACGCCGCAATGATAGCCTGGGGATGGGAACCGACAGGGTTGCGATAGGCGTAGTGCGAGGGGATCTTGTGTTGCCAGTTGTATGGCACCCCAAAGCCCGCATGAAAGGCGGGCAGCGCCGTCAAGCCAGCCCCTGCCGTCGACGATCCATGGTAACCAGACTCGACGGAAATGAACTGATCCTTCTGTGGCCGCCCTTTGGAATGATAGTAGTACCTGATGAACCGAATCGTACTGTCGATGGCATCGGAGCCACCCAGCGTGAAGTAGACATGGTTCAGATCGCCAGGCGCCAATTCAGCCAACCTGGCCGCCAGCCGGATCGCCGGGTCCGAGCCCAAACCGAAATAGCCCGTCGCATAAGGCAGCTCCTGCAGCTGCCGCGTAGCCGCTTCAACGATGCTGTCCTGTCCGTAGCCGGCATTGACACACCACAGACCCGCAAAGCCGTCCAGCAATTGACGTCCCGAGACATCGGTCAGCGTCGCGCCCTTGCCTGACTTCAGCACGCGGACGCCCGTCGCCTCGTGGCTTCGATAAGAAGAGACCGGGTGAATCAGATGCGCGCGATCGAGCTCAATTAGCGAGTTGCTCAGCATATTGTCCTCCAGCTCGGCCGCGATGTTTGTGCGAGCAGCCCGTCATGTCTGGGCTCAACATAGGTTGCCGAAGACAGCACTTGCTCCCAGGTAGGACATGGACGGAGGGCGTTTTGACTTTGATTGGGCACCCGTGCGGCATCTTATGCCGGCATGGTGGGCGAGAGGCTAAACGAGGAGAGCCGATCGTCGCGCAACTCTCTGCCACGGCTCCGATGCGATACGACACAATCTGCTCCCGACCACCGCGACATCGGCGCTTTATCTCGTCGGCTGCTCGCTATGGTGCGTGTCGTACCGGCAAGCGGTGCGAGATCGCAAGGATTGGAGCTATGGCGACATTCAGACCGAAATACATCACCTTCGACTGCTACGGCACGCTGACCAATTTCGACATGGCCGGGGCCGCGACCCGTGTCTATGGCTCGGAGCTTTCTGCCGCGGCGATGGCAAAGCTCATCAAGGACTTTTCAGCCTATCGCCTGGACGAGGTTCTCGGCGCGTGGAAGCCGTATTTCGAGGTGGTGCACAACGCGCTGGAGCGCGCCTGCAAGCGCAATGGTGTCGTCTTTCGGCCGGAGGATGCCCAGCGCATCAATGAAGAGATCCACACATGGGGTCCACATCCGGACGTCCCGGCGGGTCTGGCCAAAGTTGCCAGGGAGATTCCGCTGGTCATCCTGTCGAACTCCATGAAGAACCTCATCATGTCGAACGTCGAAAAGCTCGGCGCCCCCTTCCACATGGTCATCACGGCCGAGGAAACCGGCGCCTACAAGCCACACATGAAGGGCTTCGAATACATGCTCGACAAGCTGGGCTGCGGCCCGGAAGATATCACCCACGTCTCCTCCTCGTTCCGCTACGATCTGATGACCGCCTACGATCTGGGTATCAAGAGCAAGGTATGGGTGAACCGCGGTCACGAGCCGGCGAACCCCTTCTATGAATACACCGAGGTCTCTGGCATCGGCGGCTTGGCTGCCGCAGTCGGCCTGGAGCCTCTTCGTAAAAGCGCCTGAGCGCAGTTCTTTCGGGATCGCTCGCGGCACTTCAGCAATAAAGATCTGCGCTGGTCAAGGAAAAGGGGGCGGTTCAACCGCCCCCTTTTCTTGTTTTAGATCCGATGGACGCTCAATCCAGGCCGCCGACATGAAGGGCCTTGCTCTCGAGATATTCTTCTATCCCGAGCTGAGATCCCTCGCGTCCCAGGCCCGACTGTTTGACACCGCCGAAAGGCGCGACCTCCGTCGAGATCAGGCCGGTGTTCAGGCCGACCATGCCGAACTCCAGCGCTTCAGCAACACGCCAGGAACGCTTCAGGTTTTCAGTGTAGAAATACGCCGCAAGACCGAAGGGCGTACCGTTTGCGATCGCTATCGCCTCGTCCTCCGTCTCGAACCGGAAAAGCGGCGCGACCGGCCCGAAGGTCTCCTCCGAAGCCAGGAGCATCTCAGTCGTCGCGCCACCGAGCACGAGAGGCCGGGCATATTGTCGACCTTCCGGCACCGCCTCACTCTCCGAGATGATCTTTGCGCCCTTGTCCAAGGCGTCCGTGACGTGCCGCCTGATCTTCTCGATCGCCGCGCCATTGATCATCGGCCCGATTGCGACCCCCTCTTCGGTGCCGGCGCCGACCTTCATTTTCGCGACCATGCCGGCGAGCTTCTCTGCGAACGCATCGTAGACGCCTGATTGGACGAGAATGCGATTGCAGCAGACGCAGGTCTGGCCCCCATTGCGGAACTTCGACGCAATCGCGCCCTCGACGGCGCGGTCGATATCGGCATCGTCGAAAACGATGAACGGCGCATTGCCGCCGAGCTCGAGGCTGAGCCGCTTGATGTTGTCGGCGGCCCCTTTCATCAGCAGCGCGCCGACGCGGGTCGACCCCGTGAACGAGATCTTGCGGACGGTCTCATTGGCCATCAGCTCCTTGCCAATGTCGGCCGGCATGCCCGTCACGATGTTGATCACGCCAGGTGGAATTCCTGCCCGCTCCGCCAGCACACCGATCGCGAGGGCCGAAAACGGCGTGAATTCAGAGGGCTTGATGACGACGGTGCAGCCCGCGGCCAGCGCGGGGGCCACTTTGCGTGTAATCATCGCGTTGGGGAAATTCCAGGGCGTAACGATCCCGCAGACGCCGACCGGCTCTTTCAAAACCAGAATGCGGCGATCGACCGTGGGTGACGGGATCGTCGATCCGTTGATCCGGCGCGCCTCTTCCGCAAACCATTTAACGAAAGAGGCCCCATAGCGGATTTCGCCGAGCGATTCCGCCAGTGGCTTGCCCTGCTCCAGCGTGAGCAGAAGAGCCAAATCCTGCTCATGGTGTCGCATGAGCTCGTACCAGCGCTCCAGCAGCGCGGCGCGCTCTGCATGGGCCTTGGTCTTCCAATGCTTGAACGCGTCGGCCGCAGCGCTGATGGCAGCCTTGGTCTCCTCGCACCCCATATCGGGGATGGTGCCAAGAACTTGCTGGCTGGCAGGATCGATGACATCAACCGTCGCCTTCGCACTCGCGTCGCGCCAGTGGCCGCCGATCAGTGCCTGCTGGCGAAACAGATCCTTGTCTTTCAATGCAACCATGTATTTGTTCCCTTACTCTTCGGGGTCAAACCGCCAACACTGCCGGATATGCGATTGGCGAGACAAGCCGTCTCATCTGAGCCATACAGCACCGCGCGCCGCATTTTTCATCGAGAAGGAAGCGTCTGACCGCGTTGAATCCGGTCAGATGGGATTTCGGAAGTCGATTATTCTGGCCGTCGTTCAGTGAGGCCGCCGTCAGGCATCGTGCTCAGTCATAGTGACAGACGTAGATCTTCCGCACGGTCTCGATCGTGCGCCAGACGCCGACAAAGCCCGGCTTCATCACAAAGCTGTCGCCGGCGCGGAAAGTCTTCGTCTCGCCACCCTTTTCCTCGATTTCGATAAGACCCGAGATGATATGGCAGAACTCGAAGGTGGTGCCCTTGATGGAATGGGTCTCGCCGGGGGTTGCCTCCCAGACGCCCGTCAGCACTTTCTCGCCTTTCGAGGCGTCCTGCGCCCAGGTCTTGAAGGACGGATTGCCCGAAATGAGCCGTTCCGGATCTGGCACGGCCTTCTTCGGTACAAAATCCGGATTGGTGTCGATGGCAATCAGAAGTGACATGGCATCTTTCCTGTTAGTAACCGAGCATTCGATCGACGAGGCCGATCGGATTTCGTCCGGCGCGGTGGCGCCGGATGTTCTCTATGACGGATTGCGCGGCCGTATGCGGTTGCGTCACGGACGCGATATGCGGCGTGATGATCACCTTCGGATGCGACCAGAGCGCATGGGCTCCCGGCAGCGGCTCGGGATCGGTCACGTCGAACATCGCTGCGGCGAGGCGCCCGCTATCGAGCGCTTCGATGAGTGCGCCCTGGTCAAGCTGCGGACCGCGGCCGATATGCAGCAGCCTTGCTCCCGCCGGCAGGAGAGAGAACAGCTGTGCGTTCAGGATGCCGCTTGTTTGCTCCGTCAGGGGCAGAAGACAGACGAGAATGTCCGTTCCTTTCAGGAAGCTGCCAAGCTGACCATCGCCGTGGAAGCAGGTGACGCCCCCGATCGTCTTGTTGCTGCGGCTCCACGCGGCAAGCGGAAATCCAAACGGCTTGAGGCGATCAATCGCAGCTTGCGCCAACTTGCCGAGGCCCAGAAAGCCGACGCGCCGATCGGCCGCCTGGGGCGTTGCAAGAGCCTGCCATAGGCCTCTTCCCTGCTGCTCCCGATAGGCAATCATCTCGCGATGGAGTGTCAGCACCCCAAGCACGACGTACTCCTGCATCATGCGTATGATGCCATCCTCGACCATGCGCACGAGCTTGACGTGGCCAGGTAGGGTCTCCGGCTTGAATTGATCGACCCCCGCACCGGTGGAAAAGAGCATTTCGAGATTTCGAAAACGCGAGAGATCGTCGGGCGCGTTCCAGGTTATCAGGTACCGTACCTTTTCCGGCTCGAAGCATTCGCTGGAATGATAGAATTCGAGATCAGGGAGCTCGCGCGCAAAGGCCTGCCGGAATATAGCCGCCCGAGCAGCGTCGGAATTGAAAAGGAACGCCATCGACGTGGTCCTCTCAGGTCCTCGCCCGGGATGCGGCGCGTTGAGACCGGACTGGCCGGCCACCGAGGGCTGGAAAGGCGGCGAGCCCTACGAAGCCTTCAACGTTCACTGGGGTCACCCTGCCTGCTGTTGCAGGATATCGATAGGCCGCAACCAGTAGCTTTCCCTGCTGAATCGAGCTGCACGGGCGGCGAAACATTCCGAGTACCGCCCGCCAAACAGGGGAAACCTGCTGGCCTTCCGCGCTATGCTGCTGCAAAAGAGGGCTTGTGCGGCACGCAGCAGAAGGTCGGCGGGGGATAGGCCGCGGCCTTTGAGCCCGCAAAGGAATGGATGAGCTGAATGGGACGAACGGTACGCGTGAAGTCCTTTGAACTGGTGGCCAAGGACATAAACGACGTTGATGTGAAGCTGCTCCACGCGCTTTCGATCGGTGTCGGCTGGCCGCATCGCCCCAAGGATTGGGATTTCCTACGCCGCGCCGGCCACGGCATCGTCGCCGTTGACGGCATAGGCCGCGTTTTCGGCAGCGCGATGTGGTTCCCTTATAGCCAGGAATTCGCGACGATTGGCCTGGTGATCACATCGCCCCGAACCCAGGCACAAGGTACTGGCCGCTGGCTCATGGAGCAGGTTTTCGAGCGGTGTGGCGACCGGAATTTGACCCTCAATTCAACCCATGCCGCCTATCATCTGTATCTGTCGCTGGGGTTCACGAAGGAAGCCACCGTGCATCTGTGGCAAGGAGAGATCGTCTCACCACCCCCGCCGGTGCCGGGTCTGGCCGGTGAGTTGAGCTCGCTGTCCACGGCTAACATCGGAGAGATCGCGGCACTGGATGAACGCGCGTTCGGAACTAACCGGCAGAAGCTGCTCGCGTTGCTTTCTGAAGGTGCGTCAATCTCCGTCCTGCGCCGCGGCGGAGAGACCGTCGGTTATTCCATGAAGCGCGAATTCGGGCGCGGTCATGTGATCGGCCCGATCATCGCCAGCAATGATTGTGACGCGATCCATCTCACGGCCGTGCATCTCAGGGATCTCGCGAGACAATTCGTCCGCGTCGATACGCGGGAGCAGACGGGTCTGTTTGCCGACTTCCTTCAACAGAGCCGCCTCGGGATGACCGACACCGTCACGACGATGTCTAAGGGCCGGCGATTCCTGAACCGAAAGGAAAATGAGCCGTGGGTGTACGGGCTAGCCGGTCACGCGTTGAGCTGAAGCTATGAAGCGAAGCTCCGTGGGGACTGGTGCCAACGGCCGATCGCGACCCTACAGAGACGGGCCGTGGCTAGGGCGGCTAGCGGAGGGGACGAGTCGCTCGCGAAGCGGACCCAAGCGCACGAATCGTAGTTTGGCGTAGAAATCGTGCAAATGGCGGAGAAAGTGGGAGTCAAACCCACGATTTTCGACTATCCCGCCTCGAACAGCCGAGACTGCCGTAAGCAATCGCCCGCCTCCTGGTCTCGCAAATTCAGATCATGCGCATGCGCATGCGCAACAAGCCTGCTCACGTTGGCCGTGGTGAGATTTTTCTTGATCTCCCGGTGCACACTTCGTGCACACGCCGCCTTCTAACCGATTGAAAACCTTAAACTCTCGCACCAGTCCATCATTGGACAAATCGCGTTCACCGGTGCGGTGCTCGCGTGCGTCTTTTCACTTTGGGCGAGACTCCGTCGCTTGAAAAGACCGTTTGACAAATCAGATCCTCAAACGGTTCTGCCGGGTAAGTCATTGATTTGGTGGGCGCACCAGGGCTCGAACTTGGGACCCGCTGATTAAGAGGCGTGTGATTTCTGTGCACTATCAGCGGCCATTCCGACAAACTTACCATTCAAGCTGCATTGAAATGGCAATTGGATTCGACTTTGTCGGAATGGCGCGCTTCGAATACTGGGGTTCGAAACGGGAGAGCCCTGCCTCAACGACCATCATGTCATGAAAAGCGGCTAACATACATCCGCTTCAATTTCGGGAGGCTGAGTCCGGGGCCGCGATTATCGCGTCGCTTGCGAGCGATTCGAAAGCGATGGGCCTTACGGCGATCCTTCCGATAAACGGCCTGTCATGCGCCAGGATGACTCTCAGCTAGCCAACCTCGGGATTCATAAGGGGTTGCTTTGAGCCCGGCGAGCGGTGATTTGCATCACATACTGGGCTATGGTGATGTCGCCTCACCATTGAAGTCGCACGACGCCTTTTCCGGCATAGCTCGTGGTGGTCCTGGAAAATTCGCCGTCGAAGGTTGCGGCAAGCGAGACCCCATTGAGCCACTTCAATTCGGCCGATGCGGACGCAAGCGCAGTATTTGGAGATTGTCCCGCGCCGTTGACGATAAAACTTGCATCGGGCAGCGTCTGAAAGGTCGCCAGTGCAGCGCGACCGGGATCGAAATCATGCGCCCATGCGGCTCGCCCGCGCAAAGTCAGGATGGCATCGTTCAGCGCGAGGGACTTGTCGGCGCGGACGCCGAGTTCGCTGCGGATTGCGGTGACATGCCGGGAGGCATAGTCGAGCGCAAAGGTATCGGCGCCCGCAATCACCGCTTCCGCATAGGCCGGCAAGGCCATATGAACAACCTGTCCCGCGGCATAAGGCATCACCCCCATCCATGGCGTTGCGATCCGATAGCCGCCCTCGATACGGCCAGACAACGCATTGGCATGGAAGTTCGCCCGCAGACGATCCGCGCCGGACAGCGTCAACATGCGGTCGGTGGTGATATCCTGCCAGCCATAGGCCAGCACGCCGGAGAGATAGGCATTCCCCATGGCGTGTCGCGTGAACACGCCGGCCTGGAACAGGTCGGAGCGTCCCGTGCCCAAGCCGCCGGCGAGATTGAAGCTGGTGCCACCGCCAGCCAGGGCGAAGCCCAGCAGCGTGTCCGACGACACGCGGTAGTCCGCGCCGACCGCTGCGCCATAGATCCGATCCGTGACGTTGTGCGATCCGACAACGCCGTTGCCTGCCGTGGTTCGGGTCCCGCCGAGGCCGGCCACCCACACGCTCCAGCGCTCATCGAACGAAGCCGCGGGCGGCGCCTTGCCGACAGCCCCGGCGAAGGCCCTGCGCACGACATCGGAGTCCTCACGCCCGCCGGACGCATAGGCCAGCGCGGCGCTGCCGTCGGACGCACTCGCACCGCCACCGCGACCGGGAAGGAACGGATCGATCATCGTCCCCATGAAGAGGTTCATCACATCGACGGTCGTCTGCTGCACGCCGGTCGCGAGTTCGCCGGAGGCTTGCGTCAGCCCCGCCGCATCAAGCCTGCCCAATGCCAGGGGGATCTGCCCGTTCTGGTAGAAGTAATTGACCAGCGTGGTGGACACGTTCTGCTGATTGACGGTGAGCCCGCTGATGTTCATGGCGAGCTCGAGGTACACATTTTTGGCGTCGTAGCTCAGACTCGGCGTGAAGTTGGCCGGCAGATCGGTGTTGACCTCGGAACGGAACGTGCTGCCGTCAAGGCCGCCCGCGGCATTCACGATGGTGTAGCGCCGCATCACGTAGGAGCCGGGGTCGAACGTCGCGTGCACGGTGGCGCCGCCCAAATCAGCACTCCCCGTCACATTGACGCGATCGGCCTTGCCGGCAGACACCTCGACCATGTAGCTCGACGCGGCGGTGAAGGACAGGTTGCCCTGGACGGTGAGCAGCCCGATCGAGTTGCCCGGCGCCAGCGCACCGCCATTGATGAACGTCGGGCCGACGATACCGTTGCCGCCGAGCGTGCCGCCGGCATTGACGGTGACCCGTGATGACGACGCGATCGAGCCGTTGACGCTGAGCCGACCGGCTTCGACGACGGTCTCCCCGGTATAGCTGCTGACACCCGCGAGCAACGTCGTACCCGAGCCCAGCTGCACGACGGATCCGGTCCCGGACACCTGACCATCGAACGCGTAGCTGTCCGCGCGATTGAAGACCAGGATGCCGGCGTTTGCCACATTGCCGACAATCGAGCCCGACGTCTGGCCATCCCCGACCACGAGCACACCGGCGGAAATCGTGGTGCCACCCGTATAGGTGCTGTCGCCAGCGAGAACAGTCGCACCGGAGCCGATCTGGGCAAGCGACCCTGTCCCTGAGATCGCGCCGCCGAAAATGAGGACATCCGAGCGGTTGAAGACAAGCCGGCTGTTGTTCGCAACGTCGCCGTCGAGCGAACCCGATGTCCCGCCATCGCCCACTTGCAGCGTTCCGGCGGATATCGTGACGCCGCTACCATAAGCATTGCTGGCGGTGAGGACCGTCGTGCCCGATCCGATCTGCGCCAGAGCGCCCGAACCCCAGACCTTACCGCTGAAGACGACGTTATCGGAGCGGTTGAAGGCGAGCGTGCCGTTGTTCTGCACATCGCCGGTGATCGCCCCCGCGGTGCCGCCATCGCCGATCTGCAGCGTGCCGGCGGCAATCAGGGTGCCGCCGCTATAGGTGCTGGCGCCGGTCAGCACTGTCGTGCCGGCGCCGATCTGCTGCACCGAGCCGGTGCCGGAGATCACGCCGCCGAAGCCGAAAGCATCCGACCGGTTGAAGGCGAGGATGCCGTTGTCAGTCACATCGCCGAGCACGGAGCCCGAGGCGCCGCCGTTGCCAAGCACCAGGGCACCGGCCGTGATCGCGGTGCCGCCCAGATAGGTGTTGTCGGCAGTCAGGACCGTGGCGCCCGATCCCATCTGCCGCACCGCGCCACTGCCCGAGATCACGCCGTCGAGCTGGACATCGTCGGCGCGATTGAAGACGAGCGTGCCGTTGTCGAGGACATTGCCGGTGATCCAGCCGGTTCGGCCGCCATCGCCGAGCTGCAGCGTGCCGGCGGCAATGGTGGTGCCGCCGGTGTAAGTGTTGTTCGCGGTCAGAACCGTCGTCCCCGGGCCGGCCTGCGTAAGCGATCCCGACCCGGCGATCAATCCCGCGAAGCTGGTGACATCCGAACGGTTGAAGGAGAGCGTGCCGTTGTTCAGGACATCGCCGGTGATCGATCCCGATGTGCCGCCATTGCCGAGTTGCAACGTCCCGGCCAAGATGAAGGTATTGCCGGTGTAGGTATTGGTGCCGGTCAGGATGGTGGTGCCGCTGCCGATCTGCGCGACGGCGCCGGTGCCGGAGATCACGCCGCCGAAGTCATAACTATCCGAGCGGTTGAAGGCGAGCAGGCTGTTGTTGAGCACGTTTCCGATAATCGAGCCCGCGTTGCCGCCATTGCCGATCTGCAGGGTGCCCGCGGCGACGGTGGTGCCGCCGTCGTAGGAATTGTCGCCCGCGAGAACCAGCGCGCCTGCGCCCTGCTTGATCAGCGACGCGCCCGACGCTCCGAAGATCTGGTTCGACAGCGTGAATGTCGTGCCGGCGAGCGTGTCGACCGTCGCCGCGCCCCTGAGACTGACCCAGCGATCGAGGCTGATGTCGGCGAGCGTCGCCAGCGTCGCGCCATCGATGAAAACCGTCGACGTCGACGGCCCCGAACCGAGATTGCTGGCGGAGATGATGGCCAGCGTGCCGCCATCGACATGCGTTTCGCCGCCATAGGTGTTGTTGCCGGTCAACAGCAGCGTGCCGGAGCCGGTCTTGGTGAAGTTGCTGAACATGCCGGCACCGGAGATGGTGCCGGCATAGACCGCGTCGAACGCCTGAAGAACGCTGAGACTGGCACCCGCGATCGCGATATTGCCGCCGGTTCCGGCGAGCGATCCCATGTTCAGGTCGTGACCATTGAGATCGAGGGTGCCGCCAGTGAGCACGTAATCGGTGAAGCTCGGCAAGGCGCTGGCAGAATCCGCGCGCAAGGTGCCGGCGGTGATCAGCGTGCCGCCCGACCAGCTGTTGCTGCCCGAGAGCGCCAGCGTGCCGTCGCCAGCCTTGATCAGGCCGCCCGCGCCGGTGATGTTTCCGGAGACACTGAAAGTTGTGCCGGCGGCGGTCTCGAACGCGCCAGATGCGCGCAAGTTGACCGTGCGCGCAGACGCGATGTCCGCCGTGGTACGCAGCGTGGCGTTGTCGAGGGTCAGGCCACCGCTCGCCGCGCCGAGATTGTTGTCGGCCGAAATCTGCAGCGTGCCGCCGCTGACGATGGTGCCGCCGGAATAAGTGTTCGCGCCCGAGAGGATCAAGGTGCCGTCACTCGTCTTCTGCAATCCATCGACGCCGGTGATCGTCACGCCGACCGTCGCGGTCTCGCCGGCGAGGACGTCGATCCCGGGAATGGCGATCTGCAGCGCCGAACTCTTGACCAGTTCCAGCGAGCCGCCCGCACCCGTGGCAAGCGTATATGTCCCGCCCGCAAATTGCAGCCCGATCGCCGATTGCTGCCCCTCCACCGTGACCGTGCCGCCGGTGCCGCGGAAGATGCCGTAGACGCTGCCCCATTGGGTCGGCGCGGTGCCGCCGATCGGATCGAGCCAGTTGGCGTTGCCGGCATTCCATGTGCCGCTGCCCGTGCCGACGCCATCGGTGCCGCCGCCCCACACTTGCACGACGTTGAGGCCATCAGGCCGCACCAGCAGGTCGACGTAATTCGCATAGCTCGACGTATCGATCGAATAGGTATAGGCGACCGGACTGGTGACCGGCGTGCTGCCGACGATCAGACCGCCACCCGACTGCGACAATCCGCCGGTGTAATGGATCAGGCGGTGATAGCCGATGCTCGGGGCGGAGCTGTCGCTGGCGATATCGAGCGTGGCGCCGTTCAAGGCCAGATCGCCATTCACCTTGATCACCGACGAGCCGATGCCGGGCGCGCCGGCCGGCGATGACGATGGATCAGCGAGCCGATAGCCGAACGTCGCTCCTGCCTGCAGCGCCAGGTTTCCGTTGATTGTCAGCGCACCGGCATCGGACGGCGCAATGGTGCCGCCGCTGTTGATCGTCGTCGCGCCGACGGCGCCCGAACCCTCCAGGCGCCCTCCCGCATCGACCGCGAGCGTGCCGCCGAGGCTGCCTGTTTTCGCCATGACAAGCGTGCTGTTGGACACATTCGCGCGGCCGGTAAAGCTGCTGCTGTTGCCGGTGAGGATCGTCGTGCCGGCCAGAAAATTGATCGCGCCTGGGCCCGAAATCGTGGGCGCAAACGTGTAATCGCTGCTGGTGTGGTTGAAATTCAGACTTCCAGAACTCGATCCGAATACGACATTGTTCTTGAGTGTGCCGGGCGCCACCGCCGTGATGTTTGCCGCGGCGCCGATGTTCAACGCCCCGGCAAGGCTGGGATCGGCGGAACTCCCGATGATGAAGCTGCTGCTGTCGCCGAGGATTCCGGCGCTGGCGCCATCGGCGACCGTCAGGCTGTTATTGCTGAAGCCAAAAATACTGATCGACGGCACCGCATTCAGACTGGAGCCAGTTCCCGTCACGGTGACAGTGGCCGAACCCGTGTCGCCGAAACCGATTTGCATCTGGCGGCTATCGACAATGCCGCCATTCTCGATCGTCAATGCACCGCCGACATAGGTCGTCCCATTGACGCTCAGACGCGATCCAGCCCCATCGACGGTCACGGCATCCCCCGTACCGGCGATTGAGTTGGGGCCCGAACCGATGGTCAGATCCCCGGAGACTTTCACGCTGCCGCCGTCCTGGATCGTGAGCGTATCGCTTCCGTATCCGCTCACCGACATCGATCCGGCCGTCCACACCGAGCCCGAACCCGTTATCAAGCCGCCTGCCTGGGACCCGAGAGGAGAGCCGATGATGGCATTGCCACTCGTCAACCTGGCGCCCGATGCCAGCACCAGCGTGCCGCCATAGATGCCGGTGTCACCCGTAAAGGAGGTGGGCGCGCCCGACAGAGTCCAGGTGCCCGCGCCCGTCTTGTTGAAGATCGAGAAGCCCTGATATCGGCCGCCCAGGTCTGACAGATCGAAGCTGGCGTTCCGATCGCCGCCCAGCACCAGCGTGTTGGGATTGTTCGGATCAAGCGTCGCGACGATGTTGCCGATGATATTGGAGCCGGCGCGCAGCTCGAGCGTGTTGTCGCCGCCGCCGAAGACGATCGCGCTGGCGCGCGACCCGTCGATGTTCAGGCCGCCTTCAATCGTGCCGGCATTGATGACATTCATGTTGCCCGACCCGGATACTCCGGCGCCGGCGGCACCATCGGCACCATTCTTACAACAATAGGGATCGTAGGGGTCGCCGCGCCATATACCCGTATTGCCGCCGTGTCCTGCGTCGCCTCCGGCAATTGTTGCACCCGCCGCATTGACGACGGTCGCGCCACCGCTGACGGTGACACCGTTGCCGCCATTGCCACCTGCCCCGCCGTTCCCGGCAACATCCTTCAGGTCGCCAAAAATCTGGATTGTTGCCGAACCGCCGGTGCCACCTCGACCGCCGTTGCCCCCCGACACCGACGTGCCTGCCGATGTCGTGAGGATTGTGCCACCTGTCAGAACCACGCCTGCCCCGCCATCACCGCCTCTCCCGCCATCCCCGCCATCCCCGGTTGCCGAAAATTCCTGCCGGCCGCCATCGCCGCCGTTGCCGCCGTTGCCCCCCGTTCCTCCCTTAATCGACGAACCCTGATCCGTGACCACGATCATGCCGCCGCTCGAAAGCGCAACGGCGCCGTTGCCGCCACTGCCGCCATTGCCGCCAGCGCCGCCATTCCCGTCAATCGAGATTTGACTGATGCAGATGCCGCCGCCGCAGCTGCCGTGTTGAAGCGTGCCAAAACCGCCGGCGCCGCCGTTGCCACCGTTGCCGCCGTTGCCGCCGGACACCGTTCCGCCGTAAGC
>NZ_PTFE01000044.1:0-63112 GCF_002936975.1 Bradyrhizobium sp. AC87j1 | reverse complement strand
CTCCCTCCCCCGCAGGCGGGGGAGGGAGCGCACCTTCTCCTTGCGCGATCAGTGCATGAAGCCGCCGCGACGGTTACCGCCATTGTTCATGCTCGGCGCCTGGTTCATCGACTGCCGGAAGTTGTTGTTGCTGTTGACCGTGCGGTTCGGCATTGCGTTGAGCTGCGGGCGGTTGTTCTGCACGTTGTTCTGCACCTGCACCTTGTTCACCGGGTTGTTGTTGATCTTCACGCCGTTGTTGACGCGGATCGGGTTGGTCTGTGTCTGGACGTTGACCGGCTTCGTCTCGATCTTCGTGCCGCCCTTGCCGACATTCACCGGCATGCTGACGATCTTGCCGGGGGTGCCGTTGCCGGCGTCCGGCTTGGTGTTAGTCGCCGGCAGGGTCACGATCTTGCCGATGCCGCCATTGTTGGTGGTCGTGTTGGTCGGCGCAGGCAGGGTGACGATCTTGCCCGGGGTCTGCGACGGCGTGCCGTTCGGCTGGTTGTTGCCCGAGGGCAGGTTGCCGATCTGGCCGCCATTGCCGAGCTTGCCGATGACATTGCCATCGACCGGCTTCTGCACGACCGGCAGATTACCGTTGATCTGGCCGCCATTACCCTGCTGCAGCGGCATGTACTTCGGCTGGCCGAGATTGCCGATCTTGAAGGTCGGGGTCACGTTCTGCGGCGCCAGGAACTTGGTCGCCTGCATCAAGGGGATCTGCTTCGGCTGCATCTGGAGCTTCAGCGCCATTTGCGCATAGGGGCTGGTGCCGTAGCTGTCATAGAAGGTCTTGTAGGCAACCGGCGAATTCACGAGCACCGCCTTGTGCCAGGCCTGCGAGAGCAGGATATTGTTGAGCAGCCAGCGGACGTGGTCGCACAGCGGGTCGTGCGGATACATCCGGATGAACTCCTGATAGTATTCCGGCCGGCCCTCGGACACGACATAGTCATAGGCCTGACGCGTCGAGCGGCTCGGCAGGTTGGAGGCCATTTGCACCACGGGCGCCCTGACCGGCGCGCGGTTGGCGGCAACAGCGGTGTCGCCGAAGAAGGTGAAGTCCGAGGTCAGCGAGGAACTCTCCCACGGGATCTGCGCACCGCTGGTGGACTGGTTCACTTGCAGGCGCACGCGCTTGAACAACTGCTCGATCGGCACGTTGGGCTCGCGCGCGACGTTCAGGAACGCCTGCGTATACGGGCTGTGGCCGCCGGTGCCGTCGAGCGCTTCGGCGCCGGGCGCGGTCGAGTAACCGACGATCGAGCCGTTCGGCGCATCGACGATGGCAAGGCCGCGGCCGGCGTCATTGACATCAGGGAACGGGTTGTTGCGGCAGGCATCGAGGATGACGATGCGCATGCGGCTCGGGATCGTCTCCAGCGTCGACATCACGTCGACCAGCCGCACCGAATTATTGACGAGCTCGGTCTGGCTCGACACCTTGGCGTCGACGGGAACGAGATAGTTCTCGCCGGCGAGCTGCACGCCGTGACCGGCGTAATAGACCATCGCCACCGTGTTGGGACCGCGCGCGGACACCTTGGCGGAGAAGTCCTGCACCACGCGGAGCATGTCGTTCTGGGTCAGGTCGGTCGCGGCAACCACCTCGAAGCCGGCCGAGTTCAGGAACTTCGCCATCGACTCGGCGTCATTGTCGGGATTGGCGAGCTGCGGCGCGTTCTTGTAGTTCGAATTGCCGATCACCAGCGCCACCCGCTGTTCCGGGCCCTGCAGCGCGGTGGGGGCCGGCTCGATCGGGGCAACTTGCGCGGAAACAGGGCCGCAGGCGAAGCCGAACAGGCTTCCCACAAGGCCGGCCGTCATCAGGAAAGGCTTTAGGCGGAACATGGCGTGCTCCTTTGGCACTGATCTCGATGCGAGATTGGTTGCCGGGGAGCCTCGCCGCGTTCGAGCTTGAGGTCCGTGATCCCCCTCACCATGGCGGCCTTGCGTGATCTGAATCACGCTCGGAACCTGCTATGGTTAGCGATCGGTAAGGGGAACTGCCATCACATGCTGAAATCGATCGATCCGATCCTCACGCCCACCTGCTCTGGCTGCTGGCCTCCATGGCCACGGCGATGATCTCGTGGTCGTCGACGCCAACCACCCGGCCACGCACATCGCCCGCAGCACATCGTCCCAGCGCCTGATCCAGCTGCCGGGCCTGACGATGGAGACGGCCGTCCGTGCCATCATGACGCTCTATCCGCTCGACGATTTCGATCCCGATCCGGTGCGCGTGATGGCGCCGGTCGACGATCCCGACCGCGTGCCCGACGTGCATCGCGCCGTGCTGGCCGAGATCGAGCGCGCGGTCGGATGCGCCGTTGTTCCCGGCAAGCTCTCGCGTTCGGATTTTTACCGCGCGGCGGCGGCGGGGTTTGGTGTCGTGCAGGTGGGGGACAGCAGGGGGTACGGATGCTTCCTGATCAGGAAGGGCGTGATCAGCTAGCCGGATTGGCGCATCAGCTCCGAGGGCCAGCCAACCCGGACGAGAAGGCCGTCGGGGCCGTTGATGCCGACTTCATACATGCCCCATTCGCGGTGGCGCAGCACGCCGCCGGGCCGGATGATGAGATCGTCCACGCGCGCGGCAATGGCCTCGACCTCGGGCGTGCGAATGAAAATGCCAAAGGGATTGTGCTCCGGCACGCGCCACGGGCCATCGCCGGCTTGCGTGAGATGCACCTCGCATCCACAGCCGCTCATGATGACATAGCCGGCATCGCCACCGATGCGCGCAAAGCCGAGCCGCTCCCAGAACGGAATTGCGGCGGGAAGATCGTTGCTGGGAACGATCGCAAAGGCGCCGACGCGCGGGCTCTCAGGCATTCGGTCACTCCGGCACATGCAAGCGGTCCGCGCCGCGTTCACGCTGCGCGTTGCGAGCTTATCAAGAGCGACCGCTCGGCAGAACCAGCGAAACGTCCCGCACTCGAATTTGAATGGTCATCCCTCGATCGACTGTCTATGGTCGATCCATGTCTCGCCTTGTGTGTCTATTCGTTGCTGTCATCCTGTCGCTGCTGCCGGCTGTCGCGTCCGCTGAGCCAGCTCAAAAGCGTCCCAAGCCCGTCTGGAAAGGCTACGGCTTCCTGCCGGGCTATCGTCAGCCGCTAAGCAACAGCATTCCGCTCTACAAGCAGAAGGACGCGATGCGTCGGCTCGCGCGCAACGACCGCCGCCACTGGTACATCGATCCGGTTCCGCAATATTATCGCTGGGACGGCGAGTGGCACTATTTCGGCCGCCCCGGCTTCAACGGCGGCCGCTACAACGGCGGCAGTTTTGGCCCGTGCTGGACGCGCACGCCGATCGGCGCGGTGTGGAATTGCGGATGACGGGGCGCGCGGCGGCTAGGGAAAGCTGCGGACGATCTCGATCGGCCCGACGATCGCTGCATTGAAGGCATCGAGGTCTTCAGCCGGAATCCAGTACTCCAGATGCGACCGTCCGCCGGCCTCCTGCACGTCATACTTCGCGATGAAGTCGCGCTTGACGGCAAAGCGCGTCACGAAGCCCGAACCGCTCGCCGGGACATTCCAGTCACGCGCGATCTTGATGGCGTAGTCTTCCGTCAGCACCGGATAGAAGATCGGCTGGTCCGGCAGGCGCGGCGGGAACGCGCGCATGCCGGATTGCTCGATCAGCTCGAGCTCTTTCGGGCCTACGGGGCGCCAGAGGGTGAGGGTTTCTTCGGGGGACATGGTGTGATGACCGGGTTCTAGTGCTCTACATACACTGACGTGTTTCTCCGCTCTACCACCGTCACCCCCGCGCAATGGCTTTGCCATTGCGCGGGGATGACGGCGATAGAGCGACGCCTCGCTGCGCTCGCAATGACGACGTGGCGCGAGCGCGCGCCTCTTCCTCGCTCTCGTGCCCCGGACGCAGCGCAGCGTCTCTTCGACGGTGCGCTGCTGAGCCGGGGCCCATTTTGCAGCGGAGAGCGTGACCTCTGGGTCCCGGCTCTGCGCTGCACCGCTAGCGCGTTGCAGCTTGTCCGGGACACGCAGTCCTTACGAGAAGAACGCGATCTTCTCGGCCTGGGTCATGCGGCGGATCGGGGCGAGGGGATCGTTGGCCGGCGTGCGGGGCTTTTGCAGGATGCCGCTGGCGAGGATGGTGGCGCCGAGCGAGGTCTCGGGCAGGGAAGCAGACAAGGGCGAGGGCATCGGCAGCGACGTGGCCGGCGCCGCAGCGAATGTTGCGGTGACCGCCATGGCCTGAGCCGGCTGCTCCATCACTTCGGCGGCGGCCTCCGCGATGGCGTCGGTGAGGCGCGCGAGCGAGTCCATTGCGATCGGCGCGTGGGCGGCGGGCTCCTCCGCCACCGCTGCGACGACCGGCTCTGCCGCGATCGGTTCGGAAAGCTCTGCAGCAACGGGCGCTGCGGCCTCCGCCACCATCGGCTCCGCAATGGCCGCTTCCATCTCGACCGGCGCGATGATCTCGTCGAAATCAGGATCGGGCGCGGCCATCTCGAGCGCGATGGCCTCGAGCACGGCGTCGTCCTCGGCTTGCGCGGCCGCGTCGAGCGCGAACGCGTCAGCGGCTTCCGCGAAGGCGGCGGGGTCCGTGGCTGGCTCTTCGAACGAGACGTCTTCGTGCGCGACGTCTTCAGGCGCGACTTGGTCGAGCGCTGTGCTCTCGACAGCCATCTGGCTCTCGGCCGCGATCTCCGGCGCGACGGTCGTGCCCATTGCCTGTTCGGCCTCGGCGAACGCTTCGCTGGCGACGGCCGCTTCGGGCTCGGCAGCCGCGGCGACGTCCTGCGGTGGCTCCGTAAAAGCCACGGGTGCTTCGCTCGCCATCGCCGCGGGCGCGGTCTCGACAGCAGCTTCGGCGACGGATGACGGGGCCTCCTGCACCGGAGCGGACGCGGGCGGCGCCGCCTGCGGCGTTGCGCCGCCGTCGGTCTGCTCCACCCGATCCCTCAAGAGATCGAATGCGGCTTTGAGCTCGACGCGGGGGTCGATGGTCGAAATCTGTCCGCAGGCGGCCTCGATCGAGGCGAGCTGCGAATCAATGAGGTCGCAGATTCGTCCGTCGGCGCCGATCTCGCGCCAGCGCCAGGAGATCTCCTTGATGATGCGCACGCCGCGCGGGATCGCCGCGAGGCTCGCCTCGATCGCGGTGGGGTCGACGGCGGCGATGGCGATCGTCTCGGCCTCGCGGATCGCACGGCGGATCTCGACCAGTGCTTCGGGCAGGCGGTCTTCGACGACGGGTTGTCGCTGCGCTGCAAGGGTTTCTTCGATTTTCGCGACCGCGTCGAGCACCATGCTCGTGTCGGCATTGCGGTTGCGCTTGGCGTATTCGCCGAGGAACCAGCGACCGCGCGCCGTCTCCATGAAGGCTTCGCGGATCGCGTCGTAATCCTGCTCGTTCGGCTCGGCCGCGCGGGCAGACATGGGCGAAAGGGCGAATGCTTCGTTGGCCATTGCGATCTCGTCGCGCAAATCACCGCGCGTTACAGTAACGATCATCACGATATCGGCCGAATCGCAATTGGTTTGATGGCACCCGAATCACAAATCCCCACGCCAGCATCCGCAAAACGGCGATTCGCCGTCAGCCTCGCCCTGTTCTATTCGGCTGTCTTCGCGGTCTCGGGCACGCATCTGCCGTTCTTTCCGGTGTGGCTGAAGGCGATCGGCATCGACGCGGCCTGGATCGGCCTCATCAACGCGCTGCCGGCGATCACGCGCTTCACCACGCTGCCGCAAGTGACCGCCTTCGCCGAAAAGCGACATGCCATTCGCGCCGGCATGATGGTGTCGGTGCTGGCGACCGCGATCGGCTTTACGGCGGTCGGGCTGCAGCAGCAGCCGCTGGCGCTGTTCCTGATCTACGCGCTGACCTGCATGATGTGGACGCCGACGATGCCGCTGACCGATGCCTACGCGTTGCGCGGCGTCGCCCGTTACGGGCTCGATTACGGACCCTTGCGGCTGTGGGGTTCGGCGGCCTTCGCCGCCGGCTCGCTCGCCTGCGGCTATCTCGTAGACCACATCGCCGCGCGCGATCTGATCTGGGTCATCGTCGCATGGGCCGTCGTTGCGGTCGCAGCCGGCCTGCTGCTTCAGCCGCTGGACGATGTCAGGCGCAAGACGACGGAAAGGCATGCCGGCAAGGCGCTGCTGCGCGATGCCGGCTTCTGGGCCGTCATCGTGTCGGCCGCGCTGATTCAGGGCAGCCACGTCGCCTACTACACCTTCTCCGCCATCAACTGGCAGCTCCATGGGATCAGTGGGCTGACGATCGCGGGCCTGTGGACGCTGGGCGTGATCGCGGAGATCGTGGTGTTCGCGCTGTCGCCGCGCTTCACGCTGCATCCGTCCACCATGATCGCGATCGGAGGGCTCAGCGCCGTGCTGCGCTGGATCGTCACCGCGAGCGAGCCGCCGCTCGCGCTGCTCGCGATCGTCCAGCTTGGCCACGGCCTCAGCTTCGGCATGACCATCGTCGGCACGATGAATCTCCTGGTGCAGCGCGTGCCCTCGCATCAGATCGCGCGGGGGCAAGGCTATTACGCCGCGTGCAGCGGACTGCTCGGCGCCGCGACCTCGATCGCGTCAGGTGCGATCTACGCCCGCATCGGCGATGGATTGTACTACGTGATGGCTGCGATGGCGGCGGCCGGCGCGCTTCTGATCTGGTCGGCGCGGCGCCGGCTCAAGCCTCAGCCCCAGAGCGAAGCGTCCGGCGGATAGACCAGGCTGTCGTCGTAACGCAGGCCGTGATCGCGGTCGTGCGCCAGCAGCAGCGGGCCGTCGAGATCGACGAAGCGCGCCTGTGGCGTCACCAGCATCGCGGGCGCCATCGACAGCGAGGTTGCGACCATGCAGCCGATCATGATCTCGAAGCCGAGCGCCTGCGCAGCGTCCGCCATCGCGAGGGCCTCGGTGAGGCCGCCGGTCTTGTCCAGCTTGATGTTCACGGCGTCGTAGCGGTCGCGCAAGGGGGCAAGCGAGGAGCGGTCATGCACGCTCTCGTCGGCGCAGACTGCGAGCGGGTGCTTGATCCGCGCCAGCGCCTCGTCCTTGCCCGCGGGCAGTGGCTGCTCCACCAGGGTGACGCCGGCGGCGTCGCAGGCGGCGAGATTGTGCGCCAGATTGGCCTCGGTCCAGGCCTCGTTGGCATCGACGATCAGCTCGGATTCGGGAGCGGCCTTGCGCACCGCCGCGATCCGCTCCGGATCGCCGTCGCCGCCGAGCTTGATCTTGAGAAGCGGCCGGTGCGCCGCCTTGGCCGTGGCGGCGGCCATGGCCTCGGGGGTCCCTAACGAGATTGTGTACGCCGTGGTGCGCTCGCCTGGCACCGGGCGGTCGAGCAGGTTCCAGGCCCGCTGGCCCGCCGCCTTGGCCTCGAGATCAATCAGGGCGCAGTCCAGGGCATTGCGGGCCGCACCGGGCGCCATGGCGGCCTGGAGGGCTTGCCGCGTCAGCCCGTCCGCCACGGCCTGCTGCATGGCCTGGATGGCCGCCAGCGTCGCCTCGGGTGTCTCGCCATAGCGGGGATAGGGCACGCACTCGCCGCGGCCGGTCAGGCCGTTCCGGCTGACTTCGGCCACGACCGTCACGGCCTCGGTCTTGGCCCCCCGGCTGATGGTAAAGCTGCCCGCGATCAGGAAGCGCTCGATTCGTGCCGCCAGGGCAGCAAATTTCATGGAAGTCATTTTGAACTCTGGCGAAATCTGAACCTGCTAGTTACCTCTAGCAACTAACATTAACCACTTGGGGATACCTTCTCTGGGTAAGGGCGCGTGCGCAACTATCTGATTTTCTCCGCCCCGGCACGGGAGCGGGCATCTTGAGCAGCGATCCGAAGCTGGAACGGATTGCCAAGGGCAACGCGCTGGCACTCTGCGCCACTGGGACGTGGACGGCCAGCTTCGCGCCGGTCCTGGAGCGGATCGTGGCCGACGCCGAGAAGCTCGCAGGCGGCCCGCAAAGCATCTTCATCGACGTCTCCGAGGTCGCCAAGCTAGACACGTTCGGCGCCTGGCTGATCGAGCGGCTGCGCCGCAGCCTGACGAAAGGGTCCGTCGAGGCGCAGATCGCGGGTCTCTCCGTCAATTATTCCAGCCTCGTGGACGAGGTGCGGCGGGTCAGGGCGACGGCCGTGGTCGACAGCGGCACGGTGACCATCACCGGCATGCTGGAGCAGATCGGCCGGACCGTGGCCGGCATCGGCGGCACCGTCGCAGGCCTCGTCGACATGCTCGGCGCCGTGCTCGCGGCGGGATTTCGCGTCCTGATCCATCCGCGCTCGTTCCGCCTGACCTCGACCGTGCATCACATGGAGCAGGTCTGCTGGCGCGCGGTGCCGATCATCGTGCTGATCACGTTCCTGATTGGCTGCATCATCGCCCAACAAGGCATCTTCCATTTCCGCCGCTTCGGCGCCGACATCTTCGTGGTCGACATGCTGGGCGTGCTGGTGCTGCGCGAGATCGGCGTGCTGCTGGTCGCGATCATGGTCGCGGGCCGCTCGGGCAGCGCCTACACCGCCGAGCTCGGCTCGATGAAGATGCGCGAGGAGATCGACGCGCTGCGCACGATGGGCTTCGATCCGATCGAGGTGCTGGTGCTGCCGCGCATGATGGCGCTCGTGCTGGCGTTGCCGATCCTGGCCTTCCTCGGCGCGATGGCCGCGCTCTATGGCGGCGGCCTCGTCGCCTGGCTCTATGGCGGGGTCGAGCCCGAAGCCTTCCTGCTCCGCTTGCGCGATGCCATCTCGATCGACCATTTCATCGTCGGCATCGTCAAGGCCCCGGTCATGGCGGCCGTGATCGGCATCGTCGCCTGCGTCGAGGGCCTCGCCGTGCAGGGCAGCGCGGAATCGCTGGGCCAGCACACCACGGCCTCGGTGGTGAAGGGCATCTTCTTCGTCATCGTGATGGACGGCGTGTTCGCCATCTTCTTCGCCTCGATCGGGATGTGACGATGGCTGGCGAGATCCAAAATCCCATCATTCGCGTCCGCGACATCACCGTGCAGTTCGGTAGCACACGCGTGCTCGACGGCCTCAACCTCGACGTCAAGCGCGGCGAGATCTTGGGCTTCGTCGGTCCTTCCGGTGCCGGCAAGTCGGTGCTGACGCGCACCATCATCGGTCTCGTGCCGAAGGTTGCGGGCTCCATCGAGGT
Source organism: Bradyrhizobium sp. AC87j1 (assembly GCF_002936975.1). NCBI lineage: Bacteria > Pseudomonadati > Pseudomonadota > Alphaproteobacteria > Hyphomicrobiales > Nitrobacteraceae > Bradyrhizobium > Bradyrhizobium sp. AC87j1. The sequence continues at coordinate 53,967 of NZ_PTFE01000044.1, read as the reverse complement.
GTTCGGCGTCGACCTGGATTCCTCCAATACGTCGCAGCGCCGCAACGTGGAGCGGCGCTGGGGCGTGTTGTTTCAACAGGGCGCGCTGTTCTCCTCGCTGACCGTGCGGCAGAACATCCAGTTTCCGATGCGCGAATATTTGCGGGTCTCGCAGCGGCTGATGGACGAGATCACCATGGCCAAGCTCACCATGGTCGGCCTCAAGCCCGAGGTCGCCGAGCGCTTCCCGTCCGAACTCTCCGGCGGCATGATCAAGCGCGTCGCGCTGGCGCGTGCGCTGTCGCTCGATCCCGACCTCGTCTTCCTGGACGAGCCGACCTCGGGCCTCGATCCGATCGGCGCCGGCGATTTCGACGAGCTGGTCAGGACGCTCCAGCGCACTTTGGGGCTGACCGTTTTCATGGTAACCCACGACCTCGACAGCCTTTACACAGCGTGTGACCGCATCGCCGTTTTAGGGAACGGTAAGATCATAGCGGCAGGGTCGATCGCCGACATGCAGGCCTCGCAGCATCCCTGGCTGAGGCAATATTTCCATGGCAAGCGCGCCCGCGCGGTCATGGGTTGAGTGGCTGGGTTGAATAGCCGTGATGAGTAGCCGGAGCACCTGATGGAAACGCGGGCAAACTACGTCTTGATCGGGTCGTTCACGCTGGCGGTGATCGCCGCGGCGATCGGCTTCGTGCTCTGGTTCCAGTCGCTGCACACCACCAAGCAGCGCAGCCCTCTGCGCGTCGTGTTCGAGGGCCCGGCGGCGGGCCTGCGCAACGGCGGCAGCGTCAATTTCAACGGTATCCGGGTGGGCGAGGTGGTCTCGGTGAAGCTCGACAACCCGCGGCGGGTTGTCGCACTCGCCATGATCGAGAACAACGCCCCGATCCGCAAGGACACCCTGGTCGGCCTCGAATTCCAGGGCCTCACCGGCGTCGCCGCGATCTCGCTGAAGGGCGGGGACGAGGCCGCGGCCCCGCCGCCGCTCGACCAGGACGGCATCCCCACGCTGACGGCCGACCCCAACAAGCTCCAGGACGTCACCGAGGCGATCCGCGGCACGCTGCAGAACATCAACAAGATCGTCGCCGACAATCAGGAATCGGTGAAGAACTCGCTGAAGAATTTGGAGACCTTCACCAACTCGCTGGCGCGCAATTCCGAGAAGATCGACGGCGTGATGGCCAAGGTCGACGGCGTCATGCTCAAGGCCGACAACCTCATGCTCGGCCTCAACACGCTCGCCGGCGGCAAGGACGGCGGCGAGCTGTTCCAGGCGGTGAAGTCGATCCGCGAGCTCGCCGACGATTTCGACAAGCGCTCCGGCGCGTTGATGAGCGACGGCCGCCGCACCCTCGGCGACATCAGCCGCGCCGTGAACAATTTCGACCGCAACCCGACCCGCGTGCTGTTCGGCGCCAGCAACAGCAGCGCCCCACCGCCCCCGCCGCCCGAGCCGCCGAGGTCGGCCGCGCCGGAGCGCAGGCGGTAGGAGCGTTTGGTCCACGAACCTCCCCTCCGTCATTGCGAGCAAAGCGAAGCAATCCAGACTGTCTCTGCGGAAGCAGTCTGGATTGCTTCGTCGCAAGAGCTCCTCGCAATGACGAAGAGTGCAGCCGCCGCAGCGCAATCCCTCTCGTGTCCCGGACGCGCTGCAACGCTCTTCGCGTAGCTGTGCAGAGCCGGGACCCAGAAGGCAACACGGTACACGTGGAGAGATGGGCCCCGGCTCTGCAGCGCACCGCTGAACCGGACGATGCTTCGCATCGCCGGGGAAGCGCTCCGCTGCGTCCGGGGCATGGGAGCGCGGATGACTGCCCAAACAAAAACGGAGGCCGTGAGGCCTCCGTTTTCATTCGCTGTTCGTTGTCGCTGCGAGCCGCTTATCCCAGCCGTCCCGCCGCGTGCGCGAGCAGCGTGTAGACCAGCCCCGTCTCCGAGGTCAGGTGGCTGCGCAGCTCCTGCGGGCCGCGGCCGTCGCGGGCGACTTCGTCGAGCAGGCGTTCGAACTCGGCGACGTAGCGGTCGACCGTGCCCTTGAAGTTGCGGTCGGCGCGGTACTTGCGGGCGACCTCGTCGAAGGCCTTCTGGCCGGCGGGCGTGTAGAGGCGCTTGGTGAAGGCCTTGTTCTCGCCGCGCTGGTAGCGGTCCCACATCTCGGCGGCGAGGTTGCGGTCCATCAGGCGGCCGATGTCGAGCGACAGCGATTCCAGCGGATTGCCGCTTGCCTGCGGCGCCTGCGGCTGCGGCGCGGGTGCGGCGCGGCCACGCGGAGCCTCACGGCCGGTCGGGGCGCCCTGATTGGCGTCCGTGCGGTTGAGGAGGTCCGACAGCCAGCCGTCACGGCCCTGGTCGTTACCGGCGGGCGCGACCGGCGGTGCGTCGGTGCGGCGCGCGGCCGGCACGCCGAGGTCCGGCGGCGGCAGCGTGGAAGCGCTGCCGGTGTCGCGCATGCGGGTCTCGGCGCTACGTCCGCTCGCAGCTGCCATGATCGGCTCCTCCTGGCGCTGGACCGCGACGGACGCGCGGCCCGTCGTGGTGACGTCGAGGCCGCGGCCATGCTGGGCCACGATGCGGTTGAGCTCGGCGAGGGCCTCGATCTGGTCGACGATCACCTTGCGCATCTGCGCAGTGCTCTCGGCGGCCTCCTGCGGCATCTCGAGCACGCCGCGGCGCAGCTCGTTGCGGGTGGCTTCGAGCTCGTTGTGCATCTCGAAGGCCATCTGCTTCATGCTGGAGACGAGGTTGGTGAACTTCTCGGTCGACTGCTTGAACATCGTATCCGCCTCGTCCGTGGTCTGGCGGTAGATGTCGTGCATGGCCTCGATGGTCTGCCGGTGCTCTTCCTCGGATGCGACGCGCACCGCCTCGAACTGGCGGGTGATCGCGGCCGAGCCTGCGCCGGCGGTCTCGGCGACGACGCGGGCGATGTCGCGGGCACGCTCTTCGGCGGCGGCCAGCGATTCATCGAGCAGGCCGGTGAAGCGCGACAGGCGCTGATCGAGATCGGCCGTGCGCAGATCGATCGTGGTGACGAGCGATTCCAGCGCCTGCTTGCGCTCGGCGAGCGAGGCGGTGGTGTTCTTGTTGCTCTGCTCGACGACTTGCGCGGCGTCGACCAGGGCCTTGCCGTGCGCGTCGAACTGGGTCGACAGCTCGCCGAGATCCTGCAGCGCCTTCGTGGTCTTGCTGTTGAAGACGTTGAGCTGCTCTTCCAGGTTCTGCGTCGCCGCGCCGTTGCGCGAGGTAACGTCGTTCATCGCCGAGACGAAGTCGGCGACGCGCGTCACCAGCGCCCGCTCGAGCGAGTTGAGGTTGTCGTGCGCACCGGTTAGCACCTCCTGAAGCAGGATGTTGCCTTCGCGCAGGCGCTCGAACAGCGCCACCGTGTCCGTACGCAGGATCTTGCTGGTCTCCTGCATCTCGGTGACGGCGGCGATCGAGACCTGGCGCGACTGGTCGATCGCCGCGCGCGAGGCCTGCTCGAGGTCCTTGAGCGACTTGCCGACCGCGCCGGTGGCGATCTCGCTCGCCGCGTTGATGGTGCGCGCGACTTCCGAGCCGTTGCCCATCATGGTCTGCGAGAAGGCCTGGCCGCGCGTCTCGATCGACTTCAGCGCGTCCGAGGTGACGCGGTCGATGTCGAGCGTGAGCTGGCTGGTCTTCGAGCCGATCGCGTCGACCAGGGCGCCGCGCTTGGAGTCGATCATGTTCGACAGACGGTCGGCCTGCTGCTGCACGTAGGTGACGATCTCGTCGGTCTTGCCGGTCATGGCCTGGCCGAAGCTGGAGCTGGCGGCGAGCACCGAACGCTCGACGTCGGACGAGCTCGACTTGACCCGCGAGCTCGCCTCGTTGGAGGCCGAGATCAGCGCGTTCTGGGCGTTGAGCGCGCTGGTCTGGATGTCGTTGGTCGCGTTCGCGGTGGCCGCGCTCAGCGTCCGCTCGATCTCGGTCGAGATCGTGCGGATCTGGCTCGCGGCGTCCGCCGAGGTCGAGGTCAGCGAGGTCTGGGCCTCACGCGCACTGTTGAGGATGGTCGAGGCGGTGTCGGCGCCGACCGCAGTCAGCGTGCGCTCGATGTCCGTGGTCAGCGACTTGATCTGGCTGGCCGCATCGGTCGAAGCGGAGATCAACGAGCCCTGGGCTTCGCGCACGCCGCTGGTGAGCGCCTCGATGGTGGCGCCGCCGGCGGTCGCCAGCGCGCGCTGCATCTCGGCCGCGAGCGAACGGACCTGGCTGGTCTGCTCGGCCGAGACTGAGAGCAGGGTGGTCTGAGCGTCGCGGGCGCTGGTGGTGATCGTCTCGGCGGTCGACTGGCCGACCTGCGAGAGCGAGCGATGCACTTCGGCCGCGAGCGACTTGACCTGGCTCGCCGCATCCGAGGATGCCGTTACCAGCATGTTCTGCGCCTCGCGCGCGCCGGAGGTGATGGTTTCGGCGGTCGAGGTGCCGGCCATCGAGAGCGAGCGCTGCACATCGGCGGTGAGCGACTTGACCTGGGCCGCCGCATCCGCAGACCCGGCAACCAGCGTGTTCTGCGCCTCGCGCGCGCCGGAGGTGAGTATCTCGGCGGTCGAGGTGCCGGCCATCGTCAGCGAGCGCTGCACGTCCGAGGACAGCGCCTTGATCTGGTTGGCGGTCTCGGTCGAGGCCGCGATCAGCGAGCTCTGCGCGTCGCGCGCGCCGGCGGTGATCGATTCCGCCGTGGTGGAGCCGGCCAGCGACAGCGAACGCTGCACGTCGGCGGTGAGCGTCTTGACGTGGTTGGCCGCGTCCGAGGACGCCGTGACGAGGGTGGTCTGCACCTCGCGGGCGCCGGCCAGGATCGAGGCTGCGGTGGCAGAACCTGCCGCCGAAAGCGTACGCTCGACGTCGGCCGCGAGGCCCTTGATTTGGTTGGAGGCTTCGCCCGAGGCTGCGACCAGCGTCGACTGCGCCTCGCGGGCGCTGCTCAGGATCGAGTTCGCCGAACCGGTGCCGACCGCGGTCAGCGCGCGCTCGACCTCGACAGAGGTCATCTTGAGCTGAGCGTTGACGTCGGAGGAGACCGTCATCAGCGACTGCTGGGCGGTGCGCGCGCCGGTCTGGATCGTCTCGCTGGTGTTGACGACGAGGTTGGTGAGCGAGCGCTCGGCGTCCTCGACATGCGAGCGGATCGCGGTCGAGATCATCTCGGCGCGGGACATCATGTCCTCGCTGGCCTGGCGACCGCTGCTTTCGATGCGGCCGGCGACGGCCTCGACGCGGGAGCCGAGCAGGTCCTCGAACTGCGCCACGCGCACGTCGATGTCGCTGGCCACCGAGCCGACCCGGGTCTCGATGACCTGATGGATCTCCTGGAAGCGCGCCGTGACCGTGTCGGTCAGGTGCGTGCTGCGGCCGTCGATGATCTCGGTGACGCCGGTGATGCGGCGGTCGACCGCCTCGATCGCCTGCGCGGTGCCGTCCGTGAGGGTGGAGGTCAGGAGGGTCAGGCGCGTGTCGATCGACTGTACGGCCTGCGAGGCGCCGTTGGTGACCGCGGTGGTCAGGTAGGTGAGGCGGGAGTCGATCGACTCGAGCGCCTGCGTCGCATTGCCCGTCAGCGTCGTCGTGAGGTGCGTCAGGCGGGTATCGATTGACTGGATGGTCTGCGAGGCGCCATCGGTCAGCGTGGTGGTGAGGTTGTTGAGGCGCGCATCGATGGTCTCGATGGCCTGCGAGGCGCCGCCGGTCAGCGAGCTCGTGAGATGGTTGAGGCGCGCATCGATGGTTTCGATGGCCTGCGATGCACCGCCGGTCAGCGACGTCGTGAGGTGGGTGAGGCGGGAGTCGATCGACTGGATCGCCTGCGCGGCGCCATCCGTCAGCGAGGTCGCGAGCGTGTTGATGCGCCCGTCGATGGTCTCGGTCATGGATTGCGCGCGGGTGTCGAACGACTGTTCGAGCGCGGCGACGCGGCCGACGAGCTGCTCGTCGAAGGTCTTGATGTGACCATCGATCGTGCCGTCGAGGCTGGCGATCTTGCCGTTCAGCGAGGCGTCGAGGTGGTTGACGCGTTCGCCGACCGTGGTCTCGAACTGCACCAGGCGCTGGTCGAGCAAGGCCGTGATCTCGCCGCCGTTCGCGGTGAAGCGGGTGTCGAAATTCTCGACATAGGTCTTCAGCGACTCGTGGATGTCCTGCGTGCGCTGGCCCATGCGCTCGACGATCTCGCCGCCGAAGGTCTTCACGGTGCGGTCGAACTCGGAGATGTGGCGCGTGATCAGCGCGCCCAGCGTGCCGGAGTCGCGGGCGAACTTCTCGACCAGCTCGGTGCCCTGGTTCCTGACCAGCTCGTCGAACGCGCTCATCTGCAGCGACAGCGAGTCGTGCGCGGTCTCGGTCTGGCTGACGACCTTGGCGACGAGGGTGTTGACGGTGGCGTCGAGCGCCTCGCTTGCCTTGTCGCCGCTCGTCAGGATCTGGCCGGCGAGGCGGTTGCCGGCGTCGTCGATCTTGGCGGAGAGGTCGTTGGAGCGCAGCTCGAGCTCGAGCAGCAGCGAGTCTGAGGAATTCTTCAGGCTGTCGTGCACCTGCTCGGTGCGCTCGGAGATGCCGTCGACGATCGCGGCGGAGCGCTGCTCGAATTCGCCGGTGATCCGGTCGATGCGCTCGTTCAGCATCTCGTGGACGCGGTCGGCGAGGTCGACGAACTCGTCGTGGACGTGGCCGGTCTTGAAGTTGAGGCTGGTGGTCAGCCGCTCGCTGGCGTCGAGCACGGCGCGCGTGGTCTCGTTGCTGGCTTCCTCGAGGCGGTCGAGCAGGTCGCCGCCGCGCTCGCCGAGCGCCAGGATCATGTTGTCGCCGGCATTGCTCAGCGCGCTGGTGATGTGGGCGCCGCGCTCTTCCAGCGCGCCGGTGATGGACTTGGCGACCTCGTCGACGCGCGAGGCGATCGCATCCGAGATCAGCGCGATGTCGTGGCGCAAATCGATCTGCACGCCGGAGATGGCGCTGCGGACCTGCTCGGCCTGGCCGACCAGATTGTCGCGCTGATGCGCGATGTCCTGCAGCAGGGCGCGGATGCGCACTTCGTTGTCGGAATAGGCGCGTTCGAGCGCGGCGACCTCATTGGCGACCAGCGTCTCGAGCTCGCCGGCGCGCGCGATGGCGCGCTCGATGCCGTCGCCCATCGCCGCGACCTCGCGGCGGATGGCCTGGCCGACGGTGACCATGGAATCGGAGGCCGAGCCCTCGGGCTCGGAGAAGCGGATCGCGACCTGCGCCATCGCCTGCGCGATCATGCGCATTTCCTGGCCGCGCCAGACCAGGCTCGCAAGGAAGTAGAACAGCATGATCGGCGCGAAGAACATCGCGATCAGGCCGGCGATGACGAGCACGCCGCCGCTCTGGCCCATAGCGGCCTGGATCGAGGGCAGGAAGCCGAAGGTCAGCGCGGCGCAGGCGGCGAGCCAGACGCCGGCGAAAATGGTGGCGAAGGTGTAGACGTTGCGGGCAGGGCGGCCCTTCTGCAGGGCCTGGAGCAGCTGGCCGATGGTCTCGCGGTCGTCATTGGCGGCGCGGCGCGAAGAGCGCGGCTCCTCGACCGGGTCGAACACGGTCGAGCGTTCGTTGGCGGCAGGGCGCGGCTCGAAGCTCGGCTCGTCGAAGATCGGGGGGGGCGGCGCCACCGAAGGCGCATTTTCGTTGCGCATCGCGGCGTTGCGGCTGGTGTCGGCAGCCGTGTCGCTGATGTTCAGGGCTTCCTGGATCGCAGAAAGCGCAACTTCTGTGGGGTCTTTGACCTTTTTCGGAGTGTTCGCCATGTTCAGTCCGAGCCCTCGTTACTTGTACGCGTCCCCCCGCGAGCCCTGCGCGCTGCGCAAGCCCACAGACCGGATCATGCCGCTTGCGCGGATCTCCGAGCCGTCCCCACCCGGACGGCTTGTCCGCCAATTTCCGCAACATCCTATTGGCAGAGCGTGGCGAATGAAATGCCCGCGATTAAGACAATCTTAATCATCGTTAACAGGGTCGCGCCGTAAGACCTTAGCAACAAATGCAATTCTCCACCGGACTCGGCTGATTGCGGCAACTTTTCGTCAATAAGCCGGCGGAACTGCGTTCAAGACCCCAAACATTTCGTTAACCATTTCCGTGCTTGGGTGAGGTCAATCTCACCGCCGAACCGGCGGAACCGTCGCGCGATGCCGGGGCCTGCGCCATGACGCCTGAACTGCAACGGATGGACTGGATGCCCTCGCCCCCGCTTGCACCCATCGACAGCCCGCTCGACCTCGACCATCTCTCCCGGATGACGCTCGGCGACGCGGAGCTGGAACAGGAAGTGCTGGCCATGTTCGCCGAGCAGGCGGTCCGCCTGATCGCGGCGATGGTGGCGCTGCCGGCCGAGGCCGGCGCACTGGCCCACAAGCTCAAGGGCTCGGCGCGCGGGATCGGCGCTTTTGCGGTGGCGGATGCGGCCGCAAGCCTGGAGATCGCGGTCCAGACCGGCCATGACCAGCGCCACGCCTTCGCCGCGCTGAAGGAGGCGGTGACCGAGGCCCGCGCCGCCATCGAGGCGATGCTGAAGCCTTGAGGCCACGCGGCCGAGCCGGACTCTAGTCTTTTGTTTTGACGCGTTTTCTTACCGCAAAGCGGGATTCACTTCGCCTGAAAACCCTATGGCGCCGGCCTGATCGACCCGTTATAGGACAGCCCGGACCCTCCTTCATTCCCAGCACCGCGGCAGCACGAGCACACATGGCCAAGATTCACTTTGTCGACCACAAGGGCGAAACCCGCACGGTGGAAATCGAGAACGGCGCAACCGTGATGGAAGCCGCGATCCGCAACAGCGTTCCCGGCGTCGAGGCCGAATGCGGCGGCGCCTGCGCCTGCGCGACCTGCCATGTCTATGTCGACGAAGCCTGGCGTGAGAAGGTCGGCAGCCCGACGCCGATGGAAGAGGACATGCTCGACTTCGGCTTCGACGTGCGCCCGAATTCGCGCCTGTCCTGCCAGATCAAGGTCTCCGACGATCTCGACGGTCTCGTCGTGACGACGCCGGAACGCCAGGCCTAATTCTGGCAGGCCTGATCCTGACGCTTCTGAGTTGAATTATATGTTCGGCGTCGCGACCGCGATGCCGCGCTTGTGCCAGGGTCTGAGCTTCTCGACGATCTCCGCGCTGAGCGGTGCTGGCCGCCGCGTCGCCTCGTCGAGCATGACGCCGACCGACATCGCCGAGGCGATGCACTTTCCTTGCGAGAACACGACCTGCTCGAAGGTCACTGACGTCCGTCCGAGCTTCACCACGCCGAGGCCTAGCTCGATCGTGTTCGGCCAGTGCAGCTCGGCGCGGAAATGGATGTCGAGCCGCACCATGATCCAGGCGAGACCTGGCGGCGTCAGCCCGTACTCCGGGCTCTTCATCAGCGTGACGCGGCCGGTCTCGAAGTAGGTGGCGTAGACCGCGTTGTTGACGTGCTGGTTGGGATCGAGATCGCCGAAGCGGACGTTGTCGCTGAGGCGGTAGGGATAGTCCTCCAGGCGCGGCGTCGTATCGAGGCGACTTGGTGCGTTCACCGATTGATCTCCGTCATGTCTTCCTCGTTACAGCCCAGTTATTTTGCCCCGGCAAGTGGGCGCGGCTGCGGGGCGCTCCCGCTTTTATGCCTTCCCTGATCCATCCCCGTTGGCTAGACAGGCAGGGTCACCTCTGCCCGCCGGGCGCCGTCCAACCGATAACGACCGATAAAGAGACGACATGAGCGATGTGATCAAAACCGATGTGCTGATTATTGGCGCCGGCCCCTGCGGTCTGTTCGCCGCTTTCGAGCTTGGCCTTCTCGACATGAAGGCGCATTTCGTCGACATCCTCGACAAGATCGGCGGGCAGTGCGCCGAGCTCTATCCGGAAAAGCCGATCTACGACATTCCCGGCATTCCGCATGTTTCGGGCCAGGGCCTCACCGACGCGCTGATGGAGCAGATCAAGCCGTTCCATCCGACCTTCCATCTTGGCGAGATGGTGGAGACGGTGGAGAAAATCGGCGATCCCGCCTTCCGCTGCACCACCGACGCCGGCAAGGTGTTCGAATGCAAGGTGCTGGTGATCGCGGCCGGCGGCGGCTCGTTCCAGCCCAAGCGTCCGCCGGTGCCGGGCATCGAGGCCTATGAAGGCACTTCAGTCCATTACGCCGTGCGCAAGATGGAGACGTTCCGCGACAAGAACGTGCTGGTCGTCGGCGGCGGCGATTCCGCGCTCGACTGGACCCTCAATCTGCATCCGATTGCGAAGCGCATCACGCTGTTGCACCGGCGCGACGAGTTTCGCGCCGCGCCCCACAGCGTCGAGCAGATGCGCGCGCTGGTTGCCGGCGGCAAGATGGATCTCCGGCTCGGCCAGGTCACGGCGCTCTCCGGCACTGAGGGCAAGCTCACCGGCGCCACCATCAAGGGCAACGACAACAACGTCACGGATATTGCCTGCGACACCATGCTGCCGTTCTTCGGGCTGACCATGAAGCTCGGCCCGGTCGCGAACTGGGGCATTGCGCTGGAGAACAATCTGGTGCCGGTCGAGACGTCCGCGTTCGAGACCAATGTTCCCGGCATCTTTGCGATCGGCGACATCAACACCTATCCCGGCAAGATCAAGCTGATCCTGTGCGGCTTCCACGAGGGTGCGCTGATGTCGCAAAAAGCCCATCGCTACGTCTATCCGGAGAAGCGGCTCGTGTTCCAGTACACGACCTCGTCCTCCAGCCTGCAAAAGAAGCTCGGTGTCAACTGACGGCGGCAGGCCGGGAGGGCGATGCCCCATGTTTCTGGTGCTGGAACCGTTCGCGAAATCGCCGTAGTCTGCGGCCATTCCGGTCGTGGAATAACAAGGTGATCTAATGCGGATTTTTTCCAGCTCTCGGCTGCTCCCCTTCCTCGCGCTCGCATTGTCGCTCGCGACGGTGACGCCGTCTGCGGCACAAATCGCCGAGCCCACGGCGGCGGGCCTCTGGCAGAAGGTCGAAGACGGCAAGACGGTCGGATGGTTTCTCTTCATCGACCACAACGGCATCTTCGAAGGCGTGATCGCAAAGACCTTCCCGCGGCCCGGCGACGATCCGAACGAGATCTGCAGCAAGTGCACCGACGATCGCAAGAACGCGCCGGTGCTCGGCATCTCCTTCGTCCGCAACATGAAGCGCGACGGATTGAAGTACGAAGGCGGCAACGTGCTCAATCCGCGCGACGGCCAGATCTGGAAGGCCAACATGAAGGTCAGTCCTGATGGACAGACCCTGACCCTGCGCGGCTATCTCGGCATCGCGCTGCTCGGCAAGGACGAGGCCTGGACGCGCCTGCCTGACACCAACCTCGCCCAGGTCGATCCCGCCATCGTCGCGAAATATCTGCCCGCGCAGGCCGCGGCCACCAAGCCGCCGGCACCGACGAAGAAGAGCGGCGGCACGATGATGGCGCCGGCGCCCAAGCAGTAAGGTGTCCGTCGCGCACCGGGCCGCCTGATCGGCAATAGCCCCACGTCGCGTCATTCTTCGTGCAGGCTGGGACAACGGAAGGTCGGCGGGGCCATATCCGCCGAAAGACCAGTGCGCCGCGGGCCCGCTCCAGTAGTTGCCCGGAATGCATGCTGGCGCCGGATTTGCATAGCTATCCGCAGAGCTGCTGGGGGAATGAGTCGCTGCCCTCCGCGCCTTTCGCCGAGCTGCGGAAGGCGGACGGCGCGCGTTGTCCCACGCGGCGATCATGTCGGAGACGATATGCGACTTCCAAGATCGCGACTTGCAAGATTGTATGCGGCGCCGTTGCTGGGCCTTGCCGGGCTCTTGGCGACATCGGCGCTGGCGCGCGACGACGGGCGCTACGCCAACTCGCCGTTAAAGCCCTGGTTCGAGAGCTTGCATAGCGAATACGGGCAATGTTGCACGGATGCGGACGGCTATGTCGTGGCCGATGTCGACTGGGAGTCCAACCAGGGACGCTACCGAGTCCTTATCGACAACGAGTGGGTCGTGGTGCCCGAGGGTGCTGTCATCACCGTGCCCAACAAGATCGGTCGCACCATGGTGTGGAAGCACTATATCGACGGCCACCCGCGGGTGCGCTGCTTCATGCCGGGCAGCATGACCTGAAAACGCTGACGGCGCCCGCGTCAGATTCATGCGCCGCAAGCGATGCGAAAGGCTCAGCGCGCTTCGCTGCCCGAACCGGCGCTCGCAAGCCGCTTCACGCGCGGCGACAGCACCGAGACCTGCGCGGGCGAGGCGGGCATGCCAGCGACGATCATCGAGGGCGCGGTCGACTGCTCCTCGACGCCGGCGCCGCCGAGCACCTGCACCTGCGTCGCCGAGATCGGCAACGACTTCACTTCGTAAGTGGGAAGTTCACTGGCGAAAGCACTGGTCGAGCTCGCAATCACAGCGCTGGCGACGGCAATCATTGTGAGAACACGCATTGGAAAATCTCCGTTGAAGATGTCAATCGGAGGTTTGGTCGTCTCGATGCCGGACCAGGTTCGCTTGTGCGAGAATATTCCCGTGGCCGTCGGCGAACATATTGATTGCTTGATGCGCAACGACGAAACGAGGAAGACGTTTTTGACGCCAATGTTTCCGGACAGTTTCGCGGATTGACCGGCGCAGCTCGCGGTCAGCCCGCTTGCAGATCCACGTGTGGAGATCTGGTCGGTGCGGCGGCGACGGGAAAGCGCAGGCTCATGCTCGTGCCGCGGCCAGGCGTGGAGGAGATCACCAGCTCGCCACCGTGGGCGGCCATGATCTCGCGGACGATCGACAGGCCGAGGCCCGCGCCCTCGCCGGCAGTGTTGCCGGTCTGAAACGGCTCTGTCAGCCCGTGCTCCACGCCGTCCGGCAGGCCTGCGCCGTCGTCGTCAATCAAGATGCCGTCGCGGCCGAGCGTGGCGACGATGCGTCGCGCACCATGGGCGTGGATGAGCGCATTGCCGACGAGATTGGCGAGCGCGCTGCGAATCGCGGCGTCCACGCCCTGCACCAGGAGCGGACCCTTCTCTGCCTGTTCCAGCGCGAGCTCGATGCCGGCGTCCAGTGCCGAGGGGCCGAAATCGGCGAGCACGTCCAGTGTGATCTGGGCGAGATCGATCGGCCGTTTTTCGATCGCATGGTTTTGCAGCCGGGCCAGGTCGAGCATGGCGGAGACCAGCGACGTCAGGCGCCTGACGTCGCGCACCAGTTCGGCCTTCAGGGCAGGCTCGGGTACGTCTTCGATCTTGGCGCGCAGCAGCGTCAGCGGCGTGCGGAGCTGATGGGCGGCATTGCCGAGGAAACGGCGTTGCATCCTGATATAGGCATCGATCTCGCCGAAGGCGCGGTTTAGCGCCTCGACCAGCGGCTTCAGCTCGCGCGGGACCTCGGACAACGAGATCAGGCCCTGCGGGGCCGATGGATCGATCGCGAGGGCGCGACGCGCGACCCGCTCGATGCCGCGTGAGACGAAACGCGCAGCAAGCGCCGACCCGATCGCGACGGTGGCCGCAAAGGCCAGCGCTACCACGAGGATCGAAAAGAAGCTGCGGGCGAGGAAGCTTCTTGCGAGCCGCCCGAAGCGGACCTGAGGCTCGCCGACCATCGTCGTGAGTCTCAAGGCGCCCCGCTGCGCAACCGCGAGACAGAACGTGCTGTTCTGGTCGGGTGTGCTGAAGACGGACAGGCCGACAGGCCCGCGATAGGGAAAGGCGAAGGGAAGCTGTGGCCGGTGCTCGCTGCCGTACTCGCTGACGAGATCGCCCACGGAGACGACGTACCAGAGGTTTGGGCTGTCCGCCTTCAGCTCCTCGAGCGCGGGAGTGGGGCGCACCACCAGGTTTTGCCCATCGACAACAGTGGCGCGATCGAGAACGGCGGCCACGACCCGGCACGCCCTGAACTCGCGCTCCTCCATCGGGTACCGCGAGACGAAGATCGCCACCATGATCAGGAAGATCGTCGTTGCGGCGATGCCAAGCGAAAACGCAAACGTCTGGGCGATCGACCTCATCGCGGCGTTGCCAGCCGCAGGATGTAGCCGATGCCTCGCATGCTGCGGATCTCGACGTCGCCGCCGAGCTCGAGCAATTTCTTCCTCAGGCGCGAGACCTGAGCTTCGAGCGTGTTGGATTCGATCTCGTCGTCGAAGCCGTAGATCTCTTCGATCAGGGCGGCGCGGGTGATGACGCGGTCACGCCGCATCAGCAGCGCCCCCAGGATCAGCGCCTCGCGCCGTCGCAGCAGGATTCTGGTGTCGGCGACGACGGCCTCGTTGCTGCCGAGATGCAGCTCCACATTGCCGAGCGACAGCACCGAGGGGGCGAGCAGTCGGGGTCGCCGCAGCACCGCGCGCACCCGTGCAATCAGCTCCTGCGGCTCGAACGGCTTGCCGAGATAGTCGTCGGCGCCGCCATTGAGGCCCTCGACGATGTCTTCCTTGGCGTCCTTGGAGGTCAGCATGATGATCGCGGGGCGGTCGGGCGATTGGCTCAGCGCTGTGACCACCTGGAGCGCATCGCCGTCGGGCAGCATCCGGTCGACGATCGCGAGATCATATTTGAAATTGTCGAGCGCCTGGCGGGCATCGGCGATCGAGCCGACGAGGTCGACGATCCCGTGCAATTGCCCGAGCAGGCGGCTGACATAGGCGCCGATCTGCGGTTCGTCTTCGATTACGAGGGAACGCACGCGGGTCGTCCTTGACTCTGCTGGGCAACAAAACCCCGAGCGTGACGCTCCCTGGCCGAAGTCTGGCGTTTCGGCTCCTGCGCAGGGTTCCCATAAAGGCAGCGAGCTTGGCGAATAAAAGGCAGTGGTGAGGGCGCTGGCCGACACCGGCGGTCAAAGTTTGGGCGCGTGAGCGCCGCCCGGCAATGTTCGGGCAATGTTGGTTCGGCGACGCCGCGCCCTGCGGATACCGGCAACGGAATGGCCAGCGGTTTTCGCCTTGCAATCTTGGGGCAATTTTGCCGGACCACATGCTGGAGCTCCAACCACACGAGTCGACCAGGCCAGGAAGGCCGGTCCGGGGCCCTGTAATGAAGCATTTTGACGACGCCGCTCTTCGCCTCACGGTGAATGTGCGGCTCACGACCACCTTGCTCGGCGTGATCATGGCGATCCCTCAATCCGCATCGGCGCAGACCGCGTTCACGCTGCCGGCGCCGCCGTTCGAGCTGCCGATGCTGCCTTCGCCCTCCGGCAACTGGACGGTCATGGTCGGCATCGGTGGTGAGTACACACCGGATTTCGTCGGATCGAAGAACGGCAAGCTCATGCCGATCCCGATCTTCTCCATCCGCCGCGCCGGATCGATCGACCAGTTTCGGGGCCCGCGCGACAGCGCCAGCATCGCGCTGCTCGACGTCGGCAATTTTCGCGCAGGGCCTGCGTTCAAATACGTCACCTCGCGCAAGGCCGACAAATATGCCGAGCTGACCGGCCTTGGCGACGTCAAGGCCGCCTACGAGATCGGCGGCTTCGTCGAATATTATCCGGTCGATTGGCTGCGCTTGCGCAGTGAACTGCGCCAGGGCGTGGGCGGGCATACCGGCACCGTGGCCGACATCTCCGCCGACGTCATCGTGCCGCTGATCCAAAGGCTGACGATCTCGGCCGGCCCACGCTTCACCTGGAAAAGCACCAACGCGACCGCGCCGTATTTCGGCGTCGATGCCGCGCAGGCGCTGGCGTCGGGACTGCCGACATACAATGCCAAAGGCGGCGCGCACTCGGTCGGCTTCGGCAGCCAGATCTCCTATCGCATCAATCCGCAATGGGAGGTCCATGCCTATGTCGAGTACGAGAAGCTGCTGGGCGATGCCGCGGACAGTCCGCTGGTGAAGCTGCGGGGATCGTCGAACCAGACCACCGTTGGCCTCGGCGCGTCCTATTCATTCGATTTCAGGATCAGATGAGCCGCCATGCGACGCACTGCTTTTCTATGGATTGGCCTCGCAGCCGCTTGCATCGCTCTCGGCGCCGCCGCGGCGTTCGAGACGCGCGCAAGCCGGCTCCAGGCGATCAAGACGATCGGCATCGTTTCCGCCATCGGCGAGGAGATGAGCCTTTCCCAGGCAGGCCTTACCAAGCTCGGCTCCACCGGGCAAAGCGCTTCGATCAGTGCATGGGGACTGGACGAGCTGATCGTCCAGCAGGTGACCAGGCTGCTGGGTGCACGCTATCGCGTTCAGGCCGTCAACTACACCCGCGCCGCGTTCGCCGCGATCCGGGATTCGGCGGTCACGCCCGTCAATCTGCTGCGGACCGATCCGTTCAAGGAGCTGGTTCGCACCGATGTCACGCCCCAGGGATTGGATGCGTACATCGTCATCACCCGCGCGAGATCGAAACTCGGAAACGGCCGCAACGTCGAGGGTGTCGGGATCGCCGAATACCGGACGCTGCTTGCGGACTACGGCCTGATCCACGCGCTGTACGAGGTCCGCGTCATCGACGGCAAGACGTTCGACGTGATCGAAAAGCGGGCTGCCGCGCCGCTCGACAACACCGGGACCCTGAGGATCGCAGGCCCGAGCGGGCCGGTCGACGGGACGTTTGACGGTCCGGCTTCGAGCGAACGGCTGCGCGCGGCCATTGCAGACCTCATCACGCGCAGCCTGCCCGTCACGCTGGACGACATGCACCTGATCGGCGATCAGTGAAGCCGGCTGGTGGCCTCAGGTCACCGGCGCGGGATTGAACAGCGTCAGATCGTTGTGGATGCCCCAGCGGTCCGACCACGGCTTCGTGCGGCCGGAGGCGACGTCGAGGATCAGGCGGAACAGGTCCCAACCGGTCTCCTCGATGGTCTTCTCGCCGGTGGCGATGCTGCCGGCGTCGAAGTCGATCAGGTCCTTCCAGCGGCGGGCAAGCTCGGTGCGGGTCGCGACCTTGATCACGGGCGCGGCCGCAAGGCCGTAGGGCGTGCCGCGGCCGGTGGTGAACACTTGCAGCGTCATGCCGGAGGCGAGCTGGAGTGTGCCGCAGATGAAGTCGGAGGCAGGCGTTGCCGCGAACAGCATGCCCTTCTGCGTCGCCCTCTCGCCGGGCGAGAGCACGCCGGTGATGGCGGACGAGCCGGACTTGACGATCGAGCCCAGCGACTTCTCGACGATGTTGGCGAGGCCGCCCTTCTTGTTGCCGGGCGTGGTGTTGGCGCTGCGATCGGCACCGCCGCGCGCGAGATAGGAATCGTACCAGGCCATCTCGCGCACCAGCGCGCGGCCGACGTCCTCGTTGATGGCGCGGCGGGTGAGCAGCTGGATGGCGTCGCGCACTTCCGTCACTTCCGAGAACATCACGGTGGCGCCGGACCGCACCAGGAGGTCGGCGGCGAAGCCGACGGCAGGATTGGCGGTGACGCCGGAGAAGGCGTCGCTGCCGCCGCATTGCAGGCCGATGACGAGGTCGGAGGCCGGGCAGGTCTCTCGGGTGCGCTTGTTGAGGATTTTCAGCCGCGCTTCCGCCTGCGTCATGATCGCATCGACGATTGCGCCGAAGCCGTCGAAGGCTTCGTCCTGCATGCGCACGATGGCATCGCTGACGCCCTCCGGCACCAGCCGCTCCGGTGCGAGCTTCTCGCAGCCGAGGCCGACGACCAGGATCTCGCCGCCGAAATTCGGATTGAGCGCGATGTTCTGCAGCGTGCGGATCGGCACCACCGCGTCGGGTGCGGTGATCGCGACGCCGCAGCCATAGGCGTGCGTCAACGGCACGACGTCGTCGACGTTGGGGTATTTCGGCAGCAGCTCGGCGCGGATGCGCTTCACCGCATACTCCATCGTGCCCTTGACGCATTGCACGGAGGAGGAGATGCCGAGGATGTTCTTGGTGCCGACCGAGCCGTCCGGATTGCGGTAGCCTTCGAACGTAAAGCCTTCGAGCGGCGGCAGCGGCGCGGGGACTGCGGTGGAGATCTCGAGCTTGTCGAGGTCGGGGGCATCCGGCATGCGAATGCGTGCCTCGTCGACCCATTCGCCGGCCAGGATCGGCGACAGCGCGTAGCCGATCACCTCGCCGTAGCGGACGATCGGCTGATCTTGCGCGATATCGATCAGCGCCGTCTTGTGCCCCTGCGGCACGAAGGCGCGCAGCGTCAGGCCGCTGGCAAAGCGGGAGCCGGCGGGAAGCCCGAAATCATTGACCACGATCGCGACGTTGTCGCGCTCGTTGAGCTTGATGTAGCGGGGCTGCTCTTTCGCTGCGACGTCCTGGTCCATGGGAGGACTCCGTTTTGTAGGGCGGGTTAGCCGAAGGCGTAACCCGCCACGGTCTCTATCCGCGAAGGCAGAAGAGGTGGATTACGCCAGCGGACTGCGCTTCGCGCAGCCGCGGGCTAATCCACCCTACGATATCGGCCTATCAGCCCGGGAACGTATAAGCTGTCTTCACCGTGGTGTAGAACTCGCGCGCGTAGGAGCCCTGTTCGCGGGCGCCGTAGCTCGAGCCCTTCCGGCCGCCGAACGGCACGTGATAGTCGACGCCGGCGGTCGGCAGGTTGACCATCACCATGCCGGACTCGCTGTTGCGCTTGTAGTGCGAGGCGTATTTCAGGCTGGTGGTGCAGATGCCGGAGGCCAGGCCGAACTCGGTGTCGTTGGAGATCGCCAGCGCCTCTTCGTAATTCTTGGCGCGGATGACGGCGGCGACCGGGCCAAAGATCTCCTCACGCGCGATGCGCATGTTGTTGTTGGCCTCGGTGAACAGCGCCGGCTGCAGATAATGGCCGGGCGTCTCGCGCTTGAGCAGCTCGCCGCCGAACGACAGCTTCGCACCCTCGTCCTGGCCGATCTTGATGTAGCGCAGGTCCTGGTCGAGCTGGCTCTGGTCCACGACGGGGCCGATATGCACGCCGGCCTTGAGCGCGTCGTCGACCGACAGGCCGTTCAGGCGCTCGGCCACCGCCGCGACGAAGCGGTCGTGAATGCCTTCGGTGACGATCAGGCGGGAGGAGGCGGTGCAGCGCTGGCCGGTCGAGAAATAGGCGCCGTTGACGGCGACCTCGACGGCGGTCTTGAGGTCGGCGTCATCGAGCACGACCAGCGGATTCTTGCCGCCCATCTCCAGCTGGAACTTCTTCATCGGGTTCGACAGCACGCAGGCCTGCGCGATCTTGCGGCCGGTCTGCACCGAGCCGGTGAAGGAGATCGCCGCGACGTCGGGATGATCGAGCAGGGTCTGGCCGACCACCGAGCCGGAGCCGACCACGAGGTTGAACACGCCGGCGGGAATGCCGGAGCGGGTGATGATTTCGGCCAGCGCGTGACCCGAGCCCGGCACCAGCTCAGCCGGCTTGAACACCACCGTGTTGCCGTAGCAGAGCGCAGGCGCGATCTTCCAGGCCGGGATCGCGATCGGGAAATTCCAGGGCGTGATCATGCCGACGACGCCGACCGGCTCACGGGTGAGCTCGACGTCGAGGCCGGGACGCACCGAGGCGCCCTTTTCGCCGATCAGGCGCAGCGCCTCGCCGGCGAAGAACGCAAAGATCTGGCCGGCACGCGCGACCTCGCCGATGCCCTCGGGGAGCGTCTTGCCTTCCTCGCGCGCGAGCAGGCGGCCGAGCTCTTCCTTGCGGGCTAGGATCTCGAGGGAAATCTTGTTCAGCGCGTCATAGCGAACCTGCGGCGTCGACTGCGCCCAGGCGGGGAAGGTGGCCTTGGCGGCTGCAATGGCCTTCTCGGTCTGCGCCTTGTCGGCCTTGGCGTATTCGCCGACGACGTCGTTGGTGTTGGAGGGGTTGATGTTCCTGGTGACGCCGGAGCCGTCGACCCATTCGCCGCCGATGAAGTTCTTCAGGATCGCAGTCATCTCATTCCTCCAAGTCATTTAAGGGGCATGATCCCTATCGGAAAACCGGTGCCCACTTTTCCGGGATCATGCCTGAAGTTTTTCTAACGCACGAGGCACGGACGCTTGTCGTCAAAGGTCCAGCCGGGGATCAGGTCCTGCATGGCAATAGCGTCATCGCGGGCACCGAGTCCATGCTGCTTGTAGAGGTCATGCGCCGCGTCGATGGCGGCCCTGTCGATTTCGATACCCAGGCCCGGCCGGTCCGGGACCGCAATCTTGCCGCCCTTGATCTGGAGCGGCTCTTTGGTCAGCGCCTGGCCATCCTGCCAGATCCAATGGGTGTCGATCGCGGTGACCTTGCCGGGGGCGGCGGCGCCGACATGGGTGAACATGGCCAGCGAGATGTCGAAATGGTTGTTGGAGTGTGAGCCCCAGGTCAGGCCATTGTCACGGCAGGTCTGGGCGACCCGCACCGAGCCCTGCATGGTCCAGAAATGGGGATCGGCGAGCGGAATGTCCACCGCGCCGAGACGCAGCGCATGGGAAAGCTGGCGCCAGTCGGTGGCGATCATGTTGGTCGCGGTCGGCAGGCCGGTGGCGCGGCGGAACTCGGCCATGATCTCGCGGCCGGAGAAGCCGCCTTCCGCGCCGCAGGGGTCCTCGGCGTAGGCGAGGATGCCGTGCATGTCTTTGCAAAGCCGGATCGCCTCGTCGAGCGACCAGGCGCCATTGGGGTCGAGCGTCACGCGGGCGTTGGGGAAGCGCTTGGCGATCGCGGTGACGGCCTCGATCTCCTGCTCGCCGCGCAGCACGCCGCCTTTCAGCTTGAAGTCGGCGAAGCCGTAATGGTCGTGGGTGGCTTCCGCGAGCCGCACCACGGTCTCCGGGGTCATCGCCTCCTGATGGCGGAGGTTGAACCATTCGGGTTTGCCGGCCTCGCCGCTGACGTAGTTCAGCTTGCTCTTGCGCCGGTCGCCGACGAAAAAGAGATAGCCGAGCGTCTCGACGCTGTTGCGTTGCTGGCCTTCGCCGAGCAGCGCGGCGACAGGCAAGTTGAGATGCTGGCCAAGCAGATCAAGCAGTGCGGATTCGATCGCGGTGACCGCGTGGATCATGACGCGAAGATCGAAAGTCTGCTTGCCGCGGCCGCCGGCGTCGCGGTCGGCGAAGGCGGTGCGGACGTCGGCGAGGATGTTGTTGAGCGCGCCGACGGTCTTGCCGATCACGAGATCGCGCGCGTCCTGGAGCGTCTGCCAGATCTTCTGCCCGCCCGGCACCTCGCCGACGCCGGTGTGGCCGGCATTGTCGGTGAGAATGACGATGTTGCGGGTGAAGAATGGCGCATGCGCGCCGCTCAGATTGAGGAGCATGCTGTCGCGGCCCGCGACCGGGATCACCTGCATCGCGGTGACGATTGGTGCGCCAGGAGTCTCGGTCAGGGCCATTACTGCTCCTCGCTGTGGTCGGCCTATTCTGCCGCTTGTTGTGTCGATCGGATGGCGGGCAGATTCTTCACCAGCGCGGTCACTTCGGCGATCTCCTGCTCGGTGAGGTCGGTGAGCGGCGGGCGGACCGGGCCGGAGTCGCGGCCGATCACCTTCATGCCGGCCTTGATGATCGAGACGGCATAGCCCTTCTTGCGGTTGCGGATCGCGATCAGCGGCAGGATGAAGTCCTTCAGCCCGGCCTGGATCGTGGCATGGTCGCGCTTGCGCACCGCGGCGTAGAAATTCGTGGCGAACTCCGGCACGAAGTTGAACACGGCCGAAGAATAGGTCGTCACGCCCATGTCGAGATAGGGCAGCGCGAAGGTCTCGGCGGTCGGCAGGCCGCCGACATAGGTGAGACGATCGCCGAGCTTGGTGTAGACACGGGTCATCAGCTCGATGTCGCCGATGCCGTCCTTGTAGCCGACGAGGTTCGGGCAGCGCTCGGCAAGCCACGCGAGCGTGTCGGGCTGCAGGATCGCGTTGTCGCGGTTGTAGACGATGACGCCGATCTTCACGGCGGCGCAGACTGCCTCGACATGGGCGGCAAGGCCGTCCTGCTCGGCATGGGTGAGGTAGGGCGGCAGCAGCAGCAGGCCGTCCGCGCCGGCCTTCTCTGCGCCGATTGCGATCTCGCGGGCGATCGCGGTGCCGTAGCCGGTGCCGGCGAGCACGGGCACGCGACCCTTGGTCTCGTCGACGGCGACCTTGACGACTTCAGGGACCTCGGTCGGCGTCAGCGAGAAGAACTCGCCGGTGCCGCCGGCGGCGAACAGGCCTGCGACATCATAGCCGCACAGCCAGTCCATGTTGGCGCGATAGGTCGCCTCGTCGAAGGAGTAGTCAGCCTTGAAGGGCGTGACGGGGAAAGACAGGAGGCCAGATCCGATCTTCTGGGCCATTTCCTGCGGGGTCATCTTGCTCATGGGCGCGGCTCCCTCATTGCGTGTTGTGGAGGACGCAAGCAGAAGGCTGCGCGTCCATGCGCCGTGGTTTAGGAGACCGTTCGATGCGGGTCCAAGCCAAAGCCTATATCGACCGATGCGAAATCAGCATCAATCTTCCGCGGGCTCCGCAGAGGCCAGTTCGCCGGCGATTTTGACGAGCGCCGACAGCAGCGGATTCTCGTCGTCGCGGCGCCAGACCATGAACAGCTCGACGGGAACACGCGTGCGCAGCTTCAGCGGGCGCAGGCGCACGTCGGCGATCTTCAGGCTCGCGGCTGCCGCGGGCACGATGGCGAGGCCGAGGCCGGCGCGGACCATGGCGAGGATCGAGTGGATCTGGCTCAGGTGCTGGACATAGCGCGGCAGAATGTCGGCGCGGGTGAACAGCGCCACCAGCAGATCGTGGAAGTAGCGGCTCTCATAGGGCGAATACATCACGAAGGGCTGGTCGTCGAAATCCTTGATGGTGACGCTCTCCGCATTCGCCAGCGGATGCTTCTTCGGGATCGCGGCGAGCAGGGGCTCGGCGACGACGCGGCGGCTGGTGAGCTCGGGCCGCGCGATCGGCGGCCTGAGCAGGCCGGCGTCGATCTGGCCCGAGGTCAGCGCCTCGAACTGGTCGCCCGACACCATCTCCTTCAGTGAAAAATCCACCTCGGGCAGCTTGGCGCGGCAGGCGGCGACCAGTTCCGGCAGGAAGCCGTAGGCCGCGGCCGCGGTGAAGCCGATCTTCAGCGAGCCGGTCTTGCCGAGCGCGATGCGGCGGGCGACCTGCGAGGCGCTCTCGGCAAGCTTGAGGATGCGCCGCGCCTCCGGCAGAAAGCTGCGCCCCGCCGGGGTGAGGCGCACCGAGCGGCTGGTGCGCTCCAGCAGGGGCGCATCGATGATGTGCTCGAGCACCTGGATCTGCCGGGACAGCGGCGGCTGGGTCATGTTCAGTCGCGTCGCGGCGCGGCCGAAATGCAATTCCTCCGCCACCGTGACGAAACAGCGGAGCTGGTTTAGGTCGAACATCGATACATGCCTTAGATGGATAAGGCGTTTCCCCGGTACTTCTAGCATCGATCATCCCCAAAACAAAGACGGCGGCTTTTTGGGCCGCCGTTGAGTTGCCTGGTCAAGCTCCCATCGGGAGCCCTCAGGAGGAACGTTTGAGCGTCACCCGCTCGATCTTGCCGACGATGATGAGATAGGCGAACGCCGCCACCAGCGCGTTGAGGCCGACGAACACCAGCGCGCCGTTGAACGAGCCGGTCGCGGCCAGGATGTAGCCGATCACGATCGGCGTGGTGATCGAGGACAGATTGCCGAAGGTGTTGAACAGGCCGCCGGAGACGCCGCCGGCTTCCTTCGGCGAGGTGTCGGAGACGACCGCCCAGCCGAGCGCACCGATGCCCTTGCCGAAGAAGGCGAGCGCCATGAAGCCGACCACCAGTGCCTGTCCGTCGACATAGTTGCAGGCGATGATCGACATCGACAGCAGCATGCCGCCGACGATCGGGATCTTGCGCGCCATGGTCAGCGAGCCGGTCCTGCGCAGGATCGCATCCGAGATGATGCCGCCGAGCACGCCGCCGATGAAGCCGCACAAAGCCGGCAGCGTCGCGACGAAGCCGGCCTGCAGGATCGACAGGCCGCGCTCCTTGACCAGATAGACCGGGAACCAGGTCAGGAAGAAATAGGTCAGCGTGTTGATGCAATACTGGCCGAGATAGACGCCGAGCATCATGCGGTTGGAGAGCAACTGGCGGATGTGGTCCCAGCCGGAGCCGGCCTCTTGCGCACGCTCGCGCAGCTGATCGTTCTTGGGCGCGTCGAGATCGACCAGCGCGCCGCCTTCCTTGATGTAGTCGAACTCGGCATCGTTGATCGAAGGATGCTCCTTCGGGCCGTAGATGGTCTTGAGCCAGACGAAGCCCATGACGATGCCGAGCGCGCCCATCACGAAGAACACGAAGCGCCAGCCGTAGGCATGCGCGATCCAGCCCATCAGCGGCGCGAAGATAACGGTCGCGAAATACTGTCCCGAGTTGAAGAAGGCCGACGCGGTGCCGCGCTCGTTGCCCGGAAACCACGCCGCGACGATGCGGGCGTTGGCGGGGAAGGAGGGCGCTTCCGCGACGCCGACAAGGAGGCGGAGCGCGAACAGCACGACGATCGCCGTGCCGGCGCTGAGGAAGCCGACCCAACCCTGCATCAGCGTGAACAGCGACCAGATGATGATGCTGAAGGCATAGACGAGGCGCGAGCCATAACGGTCGAGCAGCCAGCCGCCCGGTACCTGCGCCGCGACATAGGACCAGCCGAACGCCGAGAAGATCCAGCCCATGGCGACGGGATCGAGATGCAGCTCCTTGGACAGCGCGGGGCCTGCGATCGACAGCGTGGCGCGGTCGGCATAATTGACGGTGGTGACCAGGAACAACATGGTCACGATGAGCAGCCTGACGCGAGACCTTCTCACGTCCGCTGCGGACACCACTGCGCTCATCAGGCGCCTCCTCAAGTCGAAATGTTTCCTCGATCCGACTCCTAGAGGTGCGCGCGGCAAAGTGTCCAAGCTCAAGGGGGTATCGATCGATACCGTTTTTGGATTGATGAAACGGCAGGTAGCAGGGAACGATGCTGGTGCGGAGTGAATGTGCGAGTGATGGTGATGTGCGAATTGCGCCAAGTGCTCCGCCGTCATTCCCCGCGAAGGCGGGGAATCCAGTACGCCGCAGCCTCTCGATTCAAGACTGCCGTCGCGGCGTACTGGATCGCCCGATCAAGCCGGACGACGACACCGAGTGCGAGGACGTTGCGCGTAGCCCGCATGATCGAAGCGATATGCGGGGAGAGTGGCCCCGGATGTCGCTGCGCTCATCCGGGCTAGGACTCGCAAAACGGGTCTTCGCGCGCGCTACTGCTTTGCGCTCGGTAACAGCTGCGGCAGAAATCCGCGCGTGACGCCCGGTGGCACTGCGTCCAGTCCAAGCACCGCGCTCGCGGCCGGCAGCGCCGCATCCGCCATCGCCGCATGTCCTTCCGCGCTCGGATGCACCGCGCCGCCATAGACGGCGGAAAGCACGCCCCAGGTCGCGTCGTGAATGTCGGTCGGCTGGCTCGCCGCCGGCAATCCCTGCGGATAGGTCATCGCGGCAAAATAGCTGTCATTGGCGTCACGGATCCAGCGCGCGCGGGGCAAATAGGCGCGGTATTCCGAGGCGCCGCGGCCGCACAGCATCGGCTGGCTCGCCGCGCTCACGATATCAGCATTGAAGCTCTGGCCGTTCTCCGCAAAGCAGCTGCGGTCGAATTCAGGGTCGTTGCCCGAATGGGCGCAGAAGCCGTGATCGGCAAACGCCGCCTGATGCGCATCGACGAAAGTCATGCGGTCGGCTTCGGGGTCTCGGCACAGCGCGCCGCGGGTGCAGGTGGCGAGCCCCTTCAGCTGCGGCAAGAACTCGGTATCGACGAAGGTCGAGACGCGGGCGAGGCGCTGCGGATCTGCGTTGAAGGCCGGATGGATGTCGAAGCCGGCCCGGCCGCCGCGGCAGGGCACGCCGCCGTCGGCGAGCGCGGGGTTGGCGTAGGAGACATAGACGACATGCGAGAGGTCGCCGCCGACCAGCGGCTTGAGCGCCTCGCGCAGCTTGACGAAATTCTGCGGCAGTTCGCGCGCCAGCGCATCGCGGGAATCGTCGACACTCGCCATCACGCCGGAGCGGCGGAATAGCGCCCGCTCGGTCGCGGTCTCGACGATCACGTCGGCGACGAGACCGGAGAAGTAGACGTCGTTGGCGCCGACCGAGAGCAGCACGAGATCGAGCGTGCGGTCGGGCTGGCGTTTCTTCGCCGCGGTCAGCGCCTCGCGCAACTCGGCGACTTGCGCGTTCACGCTGGTGTTGCAGACACCGGTCTTGCCGGGCGGGCATTCGCGGGCGCGCTGCGAGCCGAGCAGCCCGTCGCCGATGCTGGCACCGGTGCAGGCGAGCGGCAGGTAGGTCACTGCGATGTGGGTGTAGCGCACCGCGAGTGCGAGGGCGGTGCGCGTCTGGTAGCTGTAGAGCGAGCGGTGGCAGGGCGAGTTGAACCAGAGCGCGCTGTAGCGCTGCCAGTTGGCGAGCGTGTCCGGCGCCTCGCAGGCGCGGCCGCCCTTGAAGCCGTGGCGGCTCGGCCGGTAGTACTGCGCGCCGGCGGTGCCCAGATAGGAGCGGAAACAAAATCCTTCGTCCGACAGCGCCAGCGGCCGGTCCGGATTGCCCTCGCCGGAGGCGATGCTGTCCCCGAGGCCGGCGACGAAGATGTCGCGGACCTGGATCTCGGTCTGGACGCGCTGGGTCGGATCGGAGCCGGAGGAGACGTCGACGGTCGCGACCGTCTGCTTGCCGTAGCGGACGCGCAAATTGATCGGCTCGGCGCAGTCGAAGGTCGATTGTTGCGGCCCGTCGCCGTCATCGAACGACCAGGCGCAGGTGGCGCCGACCGGCACCGCGCCAACGAGACGGACGGTGACGGGGTGATCGATCGGGGTGAGGTAGTTTTCCTTGGTGTTGTCGCGGGTGCAGGGCTGGTTGACCCGGCCCTGGAGGTCGATGCAGAGCCGATTGACCATGTTGCGCGCCCAGCCGCGGCCCTCGCTCTGGAGCTCCAGCGATTGCTCGGCGGCCAGGATGCTGCGGTTGCGGGCGTTCTCGACATGGAGCAGGAAGTCGCGCTCCTCGCGGAACAGCCGGAAGCGGTTACGCACCTCCCAATTGATCTGCAGGGCGCCGGCGTCCTGAGCGCTCGCGCTCTCGGGCGGCATGGCCGTCAGAATCCCGGCAAGCAACAGGGCGCCTGCGGTGAGGGTACGAAGGAATAGTGGGATCATGGCCCGCGTCTTCAACGGCAAAGTTGAGGCGGAAATAAGAGAGCATTGCTCTGCCGCTCGCAACCCCTCCGGGTCCAGATCGCGGCCTACCGCTTGTTGGCCTGCCGCAGTATCCGCTCGCGCTCCATCGGCGTCACCTGCTTGGGCAGATTGGCCTGCGCGCAAGCCTCCGCCAGCCGCCGCCGCTCCTGCCAGGGCTCGACCACGTTCATCCAGAGCTCGCGCGTGCCCATGATCGAGATGGCAAGGCCGAACGGGATCACGAAATAGAGAAGGCGGAACACCAGCAGCGTCGCCAGGAGCTGCTCGCGGCCGAATTCGGGCAGTGCCAGCAGCATGGCGGCATCGAACACGCCGATCGAGCCGGGGGCGTGGCTGGCAAAGCCGAGCAGCGTCGCCAGGATGAACACCACGGCCAGCGACATGAAGTCGATCGGCGGATTGGCCGGCATCAGCAGGTACATCGCCGTGGCGCAGAAGCCGAGATCGACCACCCCGATCAGGATCTGGACCAGCGTTAGCGGCGCCGACGGCAGCACCACCTTCCAGCCCTTCTGGCCGAGCTCGCGCCGCTTCTCGCCCATGCAGAGCCAGACCAGATAGGCGCCGATCGAGGCGAGGCCGCCGAGCGCGATCAGCCGGTTGATCGAGGAGGGGAGCTGGTCCATCGAGGACGCCGCATCCGGATGGATCGCCATGCCGATCGAGAGCACGAAGATGTTACCGAGCCAGAAGGTCAGGCCCGACAGGAAGCAGATCTTGGCGACGTCGATCGCGTTCAGCCCGTAGTCCGAATAGATCCGGAAGCGGATCGCGCCGCCGGTGAAGACCGTGGCGCCGATGTTGTGGCCGATCGAATAGGACGTGAAGCTGGAGAGCGCCGCAATGCCGTACGGCACATGCTTCTTGCCGATCGTTCGCAGTGCAAAAAAATCGTAGAAGGTCAGCGTACAGAACGCAAAGAACACGCAGATCGCCGCCAGCCCGATGCTCCCGCGGGGAATCTCGGTTAACGCAGTCAGGATGACCCCGGTATCGATGCCCTTGAGGGTCCGCACCAGCGAGGTGATCGCGAAGGCGATAATGAACACGCTCGCGGCTACTCCGAGCCGTCGCCAGCCGATCCATCTCGTGAAGCCGCGTTTCAGCGCGGGCAGCAGTCCGTGCATTCATCCTCCCGGCGGGGGGCAAGACCGACCAGGCCAGACATTGGCCAGTCGGGTACGATCACGGCCAAAAGCAGGCATCGATCGCTGGGCATGATCCAGCTCATTTAAGGCAAAAACACCGGCTTGTGCAGCCCTTGACAACAATAGGTTCTGCGCCGGACCGGTCACTTTTGTCATACGCGGTTCACATCGGCGGCGCGTTAAGCATATGAGTCGTGAAACCGGCTCGGCCCCGCGCGTTTCGTAATGCCGACATGATTTCAGATGCCGGCGCCGTCCGCATTGTTCCAGCGCAAGCCATCCGGGTCTTTTTGGAACGTCGATGCCGCGTGCTCGTTGGGCCCCATCAGCAACCGAACATGGCGGAATAAGCGGCTTTTCGTGCAAGCCGCGGCCTTCGTGTTCCACAAAACCGAAAGAGGATGGAACGATGGGACTGTTCACAAAAGACATCAAAACCATGAACGATCTGTTCGTGCACCAGCTCCAGGACATCTATTACGCCGAGCAGCAGCTGACCAAGGCGCTGCCGAAGATGGCCAGTAAGGCCACCGATCCGCAGCTGAAGCAGGGCTTTTTGACGCACCTCGAGGAAACCAAGCAGCACGTCGCGCGGCTCGAAGAGGTGTTCAAGATGCACGGCGTCCCCGTGAAGGCGGTCGACTGTCCGGCGATCGACGGCATCATCGAGGAGGCTGACGAGACCGCCGGCGAAGTCGCCGACAAGGCGGTGCTCGATGCCGCCCTGATCAACGCGGCGCAGGCCGCCGAACATTACGAGATCGTACGCTACGGCAGCCTGATCGCCTGGGCCAAGCAGCTCGGCCGCAACGACTGCGCCACCGTGCTCGCCAAGACGCTGGAGGAGGAGAAGGCGACCGACAAGAAGTTGACCACACTCGCCGAGAGCAAGGTGAATCTGCGCGCGGCGAGCTGACGCAACTCTGCTCTTCCTTTGGGAGCGATTTCGCCGATGGCCATCCTTCGAGACGCCCGCCGTTGGCGGGCCCTCAGGATGAGGACCGCGTGCGGCACTCGTTTCAACGAGCACCGATGCTGCTTAGCCTCATCCTGAGGAGACCGCGAAGCGGTCGTCTCGAAGGACGAGGCGCGCGGTCAGGCCGTGCAAAGCGCCATATGTGATTGCCCTGCCCGCAAGGGGAGAGGGTCAAGTGCACCACGCCAAATCGCCGCATCCATTCTTCGGTCATTATCGAAACATGCTGGCGCGCCGATCGCCTATATTCCGCATGGGGCTGCAACCGAGGGCAGCATGCGAGCGAGCACCATCAAATTTGAAACTTCACACGCCGCCGCCGGCGCGTCGCGTGCCGGTTCGCGTCTTGCGACCTCGCTCACGCTCGCCGCGATGAGCCTCGGCTACGGCGTGGTGCAGCTCGACGTCACCATCGTCAACACCGCACTCGATGCGATGGGCAAGACGCTCGGCGGCGGTGTCGCCGAGCTGCAATGGGTGGTCAGCGCCTACACCATCGCGTTTGCCGCCTTCATCCTGACCGCAGGCGCGCTCGGCGACCGCATCGGCGCCAAGCGCGTCTTCATGGCAGGGTTCGCCATCTTCACCGCGGCCTCGCTCGCCTGCGCGCTGTCGCCCAATGCACCCGTGCTGATCGCAGCGCGGCTGGTGCAGGGGCTTGCGGCGGCGATCCTGGTGCCGAATTCCCTCGCGCTGCTCAATCATGCCTATCCGGACGAGCGAGCGCGCGGCCGTGCCGTCGCGGTCTGGGCCGCCGGCGCGAGCCTTGCGCTCACCGCGGGGCCCTTTGTCGGCGGCGCGCTGATTACGCTGGTCGGCTGGCGTGCGATCTTTCTGGTCAATCTGCCGATCGGGCTCGCCGGCCTGTGGCTGAGCTGGCGCTACGCCAGCGAAACCACGCGGGCTCGCTCGCGCGAGATCGATCTGCCCGGCCAGCTTGCCGCGATCGGTGCGCTGGGAGCGCTGGCCGGCGCGATCATCGAAGGCGGTGCGCTCGGGTGGAATCATCCCGCCGTGATCGCAGCCTTCGTCGGGGCCGCCACTTTCGCCGCCCTCTTCATATGGCGCGAGAGCCGCGCGGCGCAACCGATGCTGCCGCTGTCGCTGTTCGGCCAGAGGCTGTTCGCGCTGACCTCGCTGGTCGGCCTGCTCGTCAACATCGCGATCTACGGCCTCATCTTCGTGCTCAGCCTGTATTTCCAGCGGATCAACGGGCTGTCGGCGTGGTGGACCGGGCTCGCCTTCGTGCCGATGATGGCGGCGGTGCTGCCGGTCAATCTGCTGGCGCCGCACCTCGCCGAGCGCATCGGCCCGTGCCCGACCATCGTGGTCGGTGCCTGCGTGTCGGCGCTCGGCTGTCTCGGCCTGCTGTGGATCGCGGCTGACACGAGCTATTGGATGATCTGCGCGCAGATGATCGCGATCAGCGGCGGACTTGGGCTGCTGGTTCCGCCGCTGACCTCGACCTTGCTGGGCAGCGTCGACAAGGCGCGCTCCGGCATCGCGGCGGGCGTCCTGAACGCGACGCGGCAGACCGGCAGCGTCCTCGGCGTCGCGCTGTTCGGCTCGCTGGTGGCCGCCGAGGGGGCGTTCATGGCGGGGCTGCATTTGTCGTTGGTCGTGTCCGCATCCGTCCTGCTGCTCGCTGCCGTCGTGATCGGCCTCGGTGCGCCGGCGCGAGGATGAACAATCCGAGTGAATGGGCACATCTTCCGTTCACCATTGCCGCAACAGGCGCGTAGCCAGTTACCACCTGTCCACCTCTGTTGGTTCAACTGCGGGTCCATAGGGGCCCGCGATGTATCAAGTTCTCTACTGTCTCACCGAAGAGCACGATTGGCGGCTCGTCGCGCTTGGCGGCGCGGTGTGTCTGCTCGCCAGCGCGGCGGCGATCAGCCTGTTTCACCGGGCGCGCGCGACGCACGGTGTCGGACGCCTGGCCTGGCTCGGCCTGGACGCCGCCGTCAGCGGCTGCGGCATCTGGGCGACGCATTTCATCGCGATGCTCGCCTACGGGCCGGGCGGCGCCGGCGCCTACAACATCCCGGTGACGATCCTGTCGTTGATCTTTGCGATCTCCGTGACCTTCGTGGGGCTGAGCATCGCCGTATCGTCCTTGCGGGCGGGGTGGATCGTCCTCGGCGGCGCCATCGTCGGCACCGGGGTCGCGGCGATGCACTACACCGGCATGGCGGCGCTGGAGCTACCGGCGCGCGTGGACTGGATCGGAAGCACGGTCGCAGCCTCGGTGCTGTCAGGAATCGTCTTTGCGGCACTTGCACTGTTCGTGGCCGCGCGGCGCGACGACCTCTTCCATGCGCTGATGGCGACGGTGCTGCTGACGATCGCCATCGTCGCGCATCATTTCACCGCCATGGGCGCGGTGCTGCTGACACCTGATCCGACGCTCGCGATCGGGGGCCTGTCGATCCCGCCGGCCTCGCTGTCCTTCCTCACGGCCAGCGCCGCGGTAGCGATCATCGCGATCGCGCTCGTGGCTGCGTTGCTCGACCGCCGCGCTAAGGGCGAACTCGGCGCCCAGCAGATGGTGCTGGATACGGCGCTCGAGAACATGTCGCAGGGTCTGTGCATGTTCGATGCCGACGGCAAGATCATGCTGTTCAACGAGCGTTATGCGGCCATGCTTCGTCGCACCGACGTCGCGCTGATCGGCCGCCTGCTGGTCGACGTGCTCAGGGAAGAGCAAGCCAAGGGCCAGTGGCAGGGCGATGCGGATCAATTCTTCGCCCGCCTCGTGGCCGACGCGCGCGAGGGGCGCACTACGACCGACATCGTCAGCCGGTTCGGCCGCTCCATCCGTGTCGTCAACCAGCCGATGCAGGGTGGCGGCTGGGTTGCGACCTTCGAGGACATCACCGAATGGCTCGAAGCGCAGGCCAAGATCTCGCACATGGCGCGCCATGACGCGCTGACCAGCCTGCCGAACCGCGTGCTGTTCCACGAGCAGCTCGAGCAGGGACTGCGGCGCACCAGGTCGGGCGATCAGCTCGCGGTGCTTTGTCTCGATCTCGATCACTTCAAGGACATCAACGACTCGCTCGGTCATCCCATCGGCGATGCGCTGCTGAAGGAGGTCGGCCGCAGGCTGACGGCCGCCGTCGGCGAGAGCGACACGGTGGCGCGACTGGGCGGCGACGAGTTCGCCGTGGTCCAGATCGGTCGTTCCGAGGAAACCGCTGCGAGATCGCTCGCCGGCCGCCTCGTCGAGGTCATCTCGGCGCCCTACGAGATCGACGACCATCAGATCGTGATCGGCGTCTCGATCGGCATCTCGCTGTCGCCGCAGGACGGCAGCGATCCGAGCGAATTGTTGAAGAACGCCGACCTCGCGCTCTACCGCGCCAAGGCGGATGGCCGCGGCACCTATCGCTTCTTCGAGACCGGCATGGATGCACGCGCGCAGGCGCGGCGCCTCCTGGAAATGGACCTGCGCGCGGCGGTGCAGCGCGACGAGTTCGAGGCGTATTACCAGCCGATCCGCGACGTCGCCAGCGGCCGCGTCGTCGCCTTCGAGGCGCTGCTGCGCTGGAACCATCCGCAGCGCGGCCTGATCGCACCCATCGACTTCATCCCGCTGGCCGAGGAGACCGGTCTGATCGTCCAGCTCGGTGAATTCGTGCTGCGCTCCGCCTGCATCGATGCGGCAACCTGGCCAGACGATGTCGACCTCGCCGTCAATTTGTCGCCGGTGCAGTTCAAGAATCCGAACCTGATCGCATCCGTGATCGCGGCGCTGGCTGCCTCGGGACTCGACGCGCGCCGTCTCGAGCTCGAGATCACCGAATCCGTGCTGCTGCAGAACAGCGAGGCGACGCTGACCACGCTGCATGAGCTGCGCGCCATGGGCGTGCGCATCTCGCTGGACGATTTCGGCACCGGCTATTCGTCGCTGAGCTATCTGCGCAGCTTTCCGTTCGACAAGATCAAGATCGACCGCTCCTTCGTGTCGGAGCTGGCGACGCGCGAGGATTCCATGGCGATCATCCGCGCCGTGACCGGTCTCGGCCGCAGCCTCGGCATCGTCACCACCGCGGAAGGCGTCGAGAACGACACGCAGCTCGAGCTGCTCAGGCGCGAGGGCTGCACCCAGGCGCAGGGCTATCTGTTCAGCAAGCCGCGGCCGGCCTCCGACGTGGCGGTGATGCTCAACCGCCCGCGGCTGCTTGCGTCGGCTTGAGGACCCTATTGTTTGAGCATGATCTATTTGGAAAACCGCTTCGCACTTTTCCGGATCACGCTCCAGCCGCGGCGCAGCGCGAAATGGGCGCCGCAACATGCCATGACGGCGCCGAGGCACAGCGCGGCGAGCCCGGCCAGCACGCCCGAGACGGTCGGGATCGGGCTCGGCGCCGAGGCCACCTGGCCCGCACCCGCGAGCAGCAGCACGCCAACCGCGATCAGGAACTGCCGCATCCGTTGCGGGATCTGGCCGGAGACCGCGCTCTGCATCAACGTCGCCGTGAAATAGCCGCCGGAGAAGCCGACGGTCGCGATCAGCCACCACGCGATCGCCGCGCCGGCGGGTATGAACTCATGCGTGTCGGAGCGCCAGAGACCGCCGAGGTCGAGCCCGTAGCGCGCGCCCAGCATGTGCACCGCGAGCGCGAGTAGCACGCCTGATATCACGGCGGCGCCGAGAATCAGGCGGCGCGGAAAAAAGGTCGTCTCAGCCATGCCTCGCTTGTAGGATGGGCGAGGCCGATCGCGCAAGCGGGTCGCGGGCGGGATGGCGCGGACGGGATTGCGCAGACGGGATTGATTGTCGGGATGCAGGGGTCGGAAGCTGAGACCACGCCGGTCACGAGCTATGCGTACAAGGCGTCGCTGATCGGCTCGGCGCATCGCTTCGAGCTGACGGAGCAGGGGCTGTCCTGGCACATCGGCGGCCGCACCTCGCTGTGGCCTTATGACGAGATCAGCGCGATCCGGCTGTCGTTCCGCCCGGTGTCGATGCAGCAGCACCGCTTTCGCGCCGATGTCACTCACAGCAGCGGCCGCCGCATCGCGATCCTGTCGACGAGCTGGCAGACGGCGGCACTGATGGCGCCGCAGGACAATGGCTTTCGCGCGTTCATCCTTGCGCTGCACGAGCGGATGGCGAAGGCGGGCAGCCGCGCGGTGCTGACGGCGGGGCTCGGCCGCACGGCCTATGCGGCGGTGCTGGCGTTCCTGGCGGTGCTGACGGTGGCGATGGCGGGCCTGTTAATCCGCGCCCTGGTGAGCGGCGAGTTCGCCGGCGCGCTGTTCATCCTCGGCTTTGCCGCACTGTTCGCCTGGCAGGTCGGCGGCTTCGTCCGGCGCAACCAGCCGCAGAGCTATCGCTTCGATCAGGTGCCGAAGGCCTTGCTGCCTTAGACCGATCGCTACTCGGTCGAGTCGAAATCCTCTTCCTTGGTGCCGAGCAGCGACACGATCGTGCGCAGGCCGGAATCGAGCTGCTCGAAGGTGGGCGGGGCGAGCGCGAGCCGCACCGCGTTCGGTGCATGGCCGTGGGCGATCGCGAAGGTGGAGGACGGCGTCAGCGCGATGCCGCGCCGGGCCGCAGCCGCGACGAAGGTCTGCGAGCGCCAGTGCGACGGCAGCGTCAGCCAGAGATGGTAGGAGCGCGGATCGGCGGCGTGCTGGTAGCCCGCGAGCAGCCTTGCCGCGGTCTGCTGTCGCCGCACGGCGTCGATGCGCTTCAGCCGTGTCAGCTCGGCGACGGTGCCGTCGGCCATCAGCCGCTGGCCGGCCGCCAGCGCGTGGCCCGAGGCGATCCAGCCGCCGGTGCGGACCGCGCTCATCACGCTTTCGCGCAAATGCGGCGGCGCCACGAGGATGCCGAGCGCAAGGCCCGGCGCGACCTTCTTGGACAGGCTGTCGAGCACGATGCAACGGTCCGGGCCGAGCGCAGCCAGCGGCGTGTCGTCGGCGAGGAAGCCGTAGACGGCGTCCTCGATGATGGTGAGGTCGAGCTTTTCGGCGACGCGCATGATGTCGGCGCGCCGCGTCGCATTCATGGTGACGCCGAGCGGGTTCTGGATGATGGGCTGGAGATACAGCGCCGACAGGTGCGCCTCGCGATGCGCTTTCTGGATCGCATCGGGACGCGCGCCGAATTCGTCCATGGGAATCGGGACCAGCGTAATGCCGAGCCGCGCCGCGATGCTCTTGACGTAAGGGTAGGTCAGCGCCTCGACGCCGCAGCGGCCGCCGGTGGGGACGAGCGCCGCGAGCGCGGCGGCGAGCGATTGCTTGCCGTTGGCGGTGAAGACGATCTGCTCGGCCTGCGGCGCGAAATCCTTGCGCGCGAGATAGGCGGCGGCAGCGTTGCGCGCGCTCTTGGTGCCGGTGCTGGTCGAGACGCGCAGCGCGGATTCGAGCGCGTCGACGCGCTCCAGCCCTGCGAGGCTCTTGGCGATCATCGCCCATTGCTGCGGCAATAGCGGATAATTGACCTCGAAATCGATCCGCGCATCGCGCGGCTCGCTCAACGCCTCGACCTCGCGCCTGATGTCGCCGGAGATGAAGGTGCCGCGGCCGACCTCGCCGACGACGAGCCCACGCCGGAGCAACTCCGTATAAACCCGGCTCGCCGTCGAGACTGCGATGCCGCGGTCATAGGCAAAATTGCGCTGCGGCGGCAGCCGATCGCCGGGCCTTAACGTGCCGTTAGAGATATCCGAGGCAATGGCATCGGCAAGCTTCACGTACTCGAACTTTGACATTATTGCACCGAGAGCAATGTTTTACTTGCTCCGAGAAGTGTACTGGAGCATTTAAGTTCCATCAAGTTCCACGATTGAGCCGAGGAGAGCGAGAGCAATCCGACGGCAAATGAGGTGCAGGCGCCCACAAGCGTCGGCGCCAACGGCACCTGCTTCGCCGCGCGGGACAACAGGCCGGAGAAGAAACATGACCACGATCTCGCAAACTGCCGGGCGGAGTTTACGCCCATCCTCAACGAGCGGATTTTTTGCAACGCTCGCCCAAGGCGCCTATGCGCTGTTCAACCGCCTCGAGCGACGCTCGGCGGTCAAGACCTTGAACGAACTCGACGACCGCGCCCTGCGCGACATCGGGATCACGCGCAGCCAGATCGAGGACGCCGTCTACGGGCAGGTCAAGGCCGAGCTGACGCGGTATCTGTAAGCCTCTCGTGTCCCGGACGCGCCGCAACGCGCAAGCGTTGCTGCTGCAGAGCCGGGACCCAGAGGGCCACAACGCGTGCTGCCACATGGGCCCCGGCTCTGCAGCGCACCGCTGAAGAAGCGCTGCGCAGCGTCCGGGGCACGAGACCTTTGTTCAACGACAGACATAGTTCGTCAGCCTCGCGGCGCATTTCGCCCGAGCTTTGCTTCGTCGCTTCGCCCCCATAGTTGAAAGAGGGCGCAGGGAAGACCGGGAGCCCGCTGGCACCCGAGGTCCACTGTGCGAAATTGGAGTAAGAAGTTTGCACAGCGGCATACAGGTGTAGC
Organism: Bradyrhizobium sp. AC87j1; assembly: GCF_002936975.1. Taxonomy (NCBI): domain Bacteria; kingdom Pseudomonadati; phylum Pseudomonadota; class Alphaproteobacteria; order Hyphomicrobiales; family Nitrobacteraceae; genus Bradyrhizobium; species Bradyrhizobium sp. AC87j1. Next base: position 17,262 of record NZ_PTFE01000044.1, on the reverse strand, counting down.
CAGGACATCCCGGCCTTCCCTGCGCAGTGGTTTTACGGCTTATGTCGTGCTCTCCCCGGGGAGCGATGCACTATTGCCCCCGTCGCCTTGCGGTTGGCTGATGCGCGTGCCCGGTTGGGCCGCCACATCACCGCAACACTTGACGCACAGACCCCGGGCGCCAGGACCACACGATTTTGCCGTACGCTAGAATCACACCGGTCGTGTGCGCGACGCTTTCGCTCACGGCTCTCCGCCCTGCGATTGCTGTTCGCGCCGATGTGACCCACGTCCACCGCCGCCCAGCCCGCGTTCGTGACGATCGCGATACGCCCCTCTTCCTTGGGCCGGGTTGAGGCGACACATACGCCGTTTCCGAATTTCGGTAAAGTGGAATATTTTCGGCGATGCGGATTGACCGACCAATTGGGTGTTTTGCCCGTCGGGCAACGCAAGGGATTGTAGAAACGCAAGGGATTGTAGACGAGTAGGGTGGGTTAGCCCCGGGCTGCGCGAAGCGCAGTCCCCAGGCGTAACCCACCTCTTCTGCCTCCGCGGATATTAAAGTGGTGGGTTACGCCGAGCGGTCAGCGCTTCGCGCAGTCCGCACGGCTAACCCACCCTAGGAGACCGGGTTATGACGATCCTTAATGCCTCACCACCAGCACCGAGCACTTCGCGTAGCGCACCACATGCCCCGCGTTGGAGCCGAGGAAATAGGTGCGCATCGCCGGCCGGTGCGAGGTCATCACGATCAGATCGGCCTTCATGTGCACGGCTTCCTCCAGGATCTCGTGATAGATGCCGCCCTGGCGCACCACGCTGGAGATGCGGGAAGCCTCGATGCCGGATTCGCGTGCGACGATGGCGAGGGCTTCTTCCGAGGTCTGGCGCTGCTGCTCGTCGAAATCGGCCGGCACGTATTCGGCCAGCATCACCGGCGTCATCGGCAGCACGTTGAGCAGCCGCACCTGGCCGCTCCAGGTCTGCGACAGCGTTGCCGCGGTCGCGATCGCCGGCTTGGCGAGGTCGGTGTCGGCGAGGTCGATGGGCACGAGGATGGACTTGAACATCTGCGCCTCCAAATCTTCCAGTCAGCACGTTTTGCCGGCCGTCGCGATCATCCCGATCGAAGCAGCTTGGGGCTGGTGAACCGCACCAGCTTGCCGCGGCGGTAGGCCACGTCACCCCAATCCTTGACGGCAAAGTCGAAGATCGCAAGCCCCGCGGTGGGCAGGTTGTCGGCGAGCGCCCTGGCGCCATCAGGATCGCCGCCGTCCATCAGCATCAAGGCGGCCTCGTGCATGCCGGGATTATGGGCGACCAGCAGCAATTGCTTCGGGTCGGCGGGGGCGGTTGCGGTGCGAATGGAGTCCAGGATCTGCGCGGGATCGGCGCCGTAGAGTTCGGGCAGGATCTCGACCTGCGGCGTCGGGACGCGGTCCTTCATCGCCTCCCAGGCAATGTCCCAGGTCTGCCGGGCCCGGACGGCGTGCGACACCAGCACGGCCTCGGGGAAGGGCGGATGGGCGGCGATCCAGTCGCCGATCCGGGCGGCATCCTTGTGGCCGCGATCGTCGAGCCGTCGGTCCTGGTCACGGCCGCTCGGCGCGTCGGTCTCGGTTTTGGCGTGACGCAGCAGCATCAAACGGCGCATGGCATTCTCGAATCGTTACGGTCGCGGATAATGTACAGACGCGGGTGAGGACAAGGTGACAAGCGCCCGCTCAGTCCTCTAAGAAAACGGCATGAGCGAGACTTTCACAAGCATGTCCCAGGAAGAAGCCGGCTTTCGCGACCGTGTGCGGCTGTCGTTCGATCTCGACGCCGACATCTGCGTCATCGGGGCCGGGCTTGCCGGGCTTTCCATCGCGCTGGAGGCCGCCCGGCTCGGGGCCAGCGTCGCGGTGCTCGAGGGCCGTCATATCGGCTGGAACGCTTCCGGCAACCAGCTCGGCACCGTGCTGCCGGGCTTTGCACTGCCGCTCACCGACCTGATCGAGCGCATCGGCTTCGAGGACGCGCGCGAATTGTGGACGCTGTCGAAGGAGGGCGCCGAGTTCGTCCGCGCCAATGCCACGGAAGAGAACATGCCGGGGATCGCCCCGAGCAACGGGGTGCTCGAGGTCTCCAACGTCGACGCCGGCGACCGACTGATCAGCCGGTTGCAGATGCTGAACGAGGATTTCGACACCGAGGTCGAGGGCTGGCAGGTCGATCGCGTCCGCGAGGTGCTCAAGACCGATCGCTACTTCCACGGCGTGTATTATCCCAAAGGATTCCAGGTCGACGGCCGCAAATATGTGCACGGCCTCGCGGCGCTGGCGCGGCGGGCAGGCGCCCGCATCTTCGAGGACACGCCGGTCGTCAGCATCGATCATTCCGGCATCCGCAAACGCATCGTCACGCCCTCGGCGCGTATGCGCGCAACCCACATTGTGCTTGCCGGCAACATCCATCTCGGCGCGCCCTTGCGACGGCTGTCGGAGACGCTGCTGCCGGTCTGGCGCTATGCCGGCATCACCGCGCCGCTCGGCGAGCGCGTGCACGAGATCATCGCCTTCAAGGGAGCGGTGATGGATTCCGACGGGGTCGACCATTTCCGCATCGTCGAGGGTGACCGGTTGCTGTGGGAGAGCCCGGAGACCACCTGGGCCGCGCGGCCGCAGCGCTTTGCAGGCAGCATCAGGCGGCGGATCCGCACGATCTTTCCGGAGCTCGGCAATGTCGAGATCAGCGAAATGTTCGGCGGCGCCACCGGCCAGACCGTGCACGGCATGCCGCAGATCGGCCAATTGCGCAAAGGCCTGTGGGTGGCGAGCGGGTTCGGCCGCCAGGGCATGAACATTTCGGCCATGGCCGGGCAGATGATCGCCCGCAGCATCCTGTGGGGCGATGAGCGGTGGAAGCTGTTCTCGCCGTTCGAGCTGGTCTGGGCGGGCGGCGCCACCGGGCGGGTCGCGGGCCAGTTGGTCGGGATCTGGGGCAGGGCGAGTTCCGCCGCCGCGGGTTCGCTCGCCCGCTACCGCGAACGTGCCAGGGTCAAGGACCGGCAGCGCGAGGCGCGTCTGGCCGAAGCCAATCGGGCCGCCGGCACCGGTCCGCGCCGTCCACCGGCCGGCGTCCGGCAGCGGCCGGCTCCGCCGCCGAAACCCGCGGTCCGGGAGGCAGAGCGGGCCGTGGAACCGGCCTCGCAAGATGGCGTCACCTCCCAATAAGTTGAGAGAAATTCCGCCCGTCAGTGTAACGTTGGCCGACAGAGCCCGTATCTCAGGGCGTGGAGCTCCCGCACGGAGAATGAGATGTTTGACCGCCGCATCCTGTTGACGACTGCCGCCGGCCTGTTCGGCCTTGGGGCCTTCCGCTGGCTGAGAGGAACGCCTGCCGAGGCTGGCGAGAAAGTCGCGGAAAAGTTCGAGATCACGAAGACCGAGGCTGAATGGCGCGCCCAGCTCACGCCGCAGCAATATGAGATCCTGCGCAACCACGGCACCGAGCGGCCCGGCTCCAGCCCGTTGCTGAAGGAGCACCGCAAGGGCGTCTTCGCCTGCGCCGGCTGCGACCTGCCGCTGTTTGCCTCCGAGACCAAATTCGAGAGCGGCACCGGCTGGCCGAGCTTCTATCAGCCGATCGAGGGCAATGTCGGCAAGACCGAGGATCGCGCCTACGGCATGGTGCGCACCGAGGTGCATTGCCGGCGCTGCGGCGGCCACCTCGGCCATGTCTTCGACGACGGTCCGAAGCCGACCGGATTGCGCTATTGCATTGACGGTTTCGGGCTGGTCTTCCGCCCGGCGGCGGCGTCCGCGACGTAGTGAGTTGAAGTGTCATTTCGGGGCGGTCCGCAGGACCGAACCCGGAATCTCGAACTTCCGGATTCGGTCCTGCGGACCGCTCCGGAATGACCCCATCTCCCGGCAATTGTTGCCGGTCCCGGCAAATGTGCCCCGGTCGTCGGGCCGGGGCTTTTTCATTAAGTCATTGATTTCCTGAGCATACGCGCATTGGCATAGCCCTTGCGACTGTCTCCTCCGACTGCGGCCATGTCGACCCGCCGCCGAGATCGGATTTGGAGACAAAGTTATGGGTATCTTCGATGCAATGAACACCTCGGTGGGTGGCCTGCAGGCGCAGTCCTACGCGCTGCAGAACATTTCCGGCAACATCGCGAACTCATCCACCACCGGTTACAAGGGCATCGGCACCAGCTTCGTCGATCTCATCCCCGACTCCTCGGTCCCAAGCAAGCAGGTCGCGGGTGGTGTGACGGCCAACGCCAAGGCCACCATCACCACGCAGGGCACGATCTCGGGCTCCACCGTCGCTACCAACATGGCGATCACCGGCGACGGCTTCTTCTCGATCCAGAAGGCGAGCGGCGTCGTCGACAACGTGCCTGTTTTCACCGGGGTCACCTACTACACGCGGCGCGGCGACTTCCAGCTCAATGCCAACGGCAATCTGGTCAACGGCGCCGGTTATTACCTGATGGGCGTCACGGTCGATCCGAAGACCGGTAACCCGACCGGCAGCGTAGCCAACGTGCTGCAATTCCAGAACAACTTCATTCCGGCGCAGGCGACCACCTCGATCCAATACGCTGCGAACCTGCCGACCCAGCCGAACACGGTGGCGAAAACGACCGCGTCGAGCGGCACGCTGCTGGCGGCGGGCGGGCTGAACCCGTCCGATTTCGCCGCCAACCCGCTGCCGGTCGGCACACCTCCCGCGCCCTATGCCAACGCATTGGTGTCCGGCGCGGCTGCAACCGGCAACATCCGTTCGGCCTACTCGTCGACGACGGGCACGGGCACCGTCGCACTGCAGAACAATTCGTCGGCGGTGGCCTCGACCACCACATCGCTCGACAACGCGGTCGGCACCCATCTCGCCTCCAGCATCCTCACCGCCTTGAGCGGCCAGACGCTGACCATCAACGGCAACACCATCACGTTCAACGGCGGCACGACGGTCTCGACCGTCGGCAACAACACCACGATCGGTCTCGGCGCGGGCACGACGGCGACGGTTGCGGACATCTTGAACGGGATCCAGACCGCGGGCGGCGCCGGCGTCACGGCCTCGCTCTCCGCCAGCGGCAACATCGTGATCTCCACCGGCACCGGCACTGATGTGGCGGTCGGCAGCGGCACCGCCGCCACCGCGCTCGGCATCAGTAGCGTCACCCGCGGCGGCAACGTGCTGTCCTCGCCCGCGATCTCGGGTGCAACGGTGCTGAGCGGCAGCGCGACCGCCGGTGGCGCCCAGGTGCTCTCGTCCGGCTTCGCCGCCGGCGATACCATCACCGTCAACGGCCAGACACTGACTTTCGTCTCGCCGCCCACGGTTCCCAGCGCCGCTCAGATCCTCACCACCGACAATGTCACGACTCTGCTCGGCAAGATCGACACGCTCTCCGGCGCCTCTGGATCGTCGGTCAGCAGCGGCGGCGTCATCACGCTGAACACCGGCACCGTCTCCAACCTCTCGGTGTCCAGCTCCAACAGCGCTGCCTTCTCGGCGCTCGGCTTCACCTCGACCATCACCAAGAACCGCGACGGCGGCGGCACCGCCGGCACCGGTGGCGTGATCGGCAACGACATCGCGACCTTCACCAAGGAATCGATCAGCGGCGGTGCGGTGACTGCCTACAACGCCGCCGGCACGCCGGTGAACCTGCAATTGCGTTGGGCCAAGACCGACAGCGCCTCGCTGGGCGCGGGTCATTCGGATAGCTGGAACCTGTTCTACCAGACCGATCCGAACGCGACCGGCACGACCGTCGGCTGGGTCAATACCGGCCAGACTTTCACCTTTGCCAGCGACGGCTCGCTGACCTCGCCAAGCGGCTCGGGCATCACCATCAACAATGTCAGCGTCAGCGGCCAGTCGCTCGGCTCCGTCGCCTTCAACATCTCCTCCGGCGGACTGACGCAATATGCCAGCACCAGCGGCGCGGTGACCATCAACACCATCACGCAGAACGGCTATGCCGCCGGTCAGCTTCGCTCGGTTGCCGTCAACAACAACGGCATCGTGGTCGGCACCTTCTCCAACGGCCAGAACCTCAACCTCGCTCAGGTTCAGCTGTCGCACTTCAACGGCACCAACTATCTGAAGGCGATGGACGGCGGTGCCTATGCCGCGACCGAGCAGTCGGGTGACGCGATCGACGGTGCTTCAGGCACCATCAGCGGCTCGTCGCTGGAGGGATCCAACACCGACATCGCTGACGAATTCACCAAGCTGATCGTGACCCAGCAGGCCTATTCGGCCAACACCAAGGTGATCACGACCGCGAATTCGATGGTGCAGGACCTCTTGAACGTGTTGCGCTGATCGGCGCGTAACGTAACCAAAGGCGGCAAGTAAGATGGGTTTGAGTTCAGCCCTCGCCAGTGCGATGAGCGGTCTGCGTGCCAACCAGGCCGCGCTCTCGATCGTTTCCTCGAACGTCGCCAATGCGCAGACGCCGGGTTACGTCGTCCAGACCCCGAACCAGATCGAGGTCACCACCGGCGATTTCGGCTCGACGGCGATGACGACCGGCGTCAGCCGGGAGCTCGACGCCTATGTGCTGAACCAGCTGCGCACCGAGACCGGCGGCAGCGGCTACGCCGATCAGATGGCCAACATCCTGAAGCAGCTTCAGAATGTCTATGGCACGCCGGGCAACAGCGGCACGCTCGAAACCGCGCTGAACAAGTTCACCACGGCGCTGCAGGCGCTGTCGACCAGCTCGGGCGCCTCATCGGCGCAAACCGTGGCGCTCGGTGCGGCGCAGGCGCTGGCCACGCAGCTCAACGTCACCACCAAGGGCATCCAGTCGCTGCGCTCCAATGTCGAGCAGGATCTCGGCAATTCGGCGCAAGCGGCCAACGTCGCTATGCAGCAGATCGCCGACATCAACACCAAGCTGCAGGGCCTGTCGGCCAACGACCCCTCGGCCGCGACGCTGATGGACCAGCGCGACCAGGCCATCAACACGCTGTCGAAATATGTCGACGTCCGTGTCACCACCGACGGTTCGAACCAGGCCAACATCTACACCACGACGGGCATCCAGCTCGTCGGCGCCGGGCTCGCCTCGCAATTCACCTTTGCTTCCGCCGGCGCGCTGTCGGCGACCTCGCTCTACAACATCGATCCAGCCAAGTCCGGCGTCGGCGCGCTCAACATCGTGCTGCCGAACGGCTCGAAGGTCGACGTGGTCGCCAACAACGTGGTCTCCTCGGGCCAGATCGCGGCCGATCTGAAGCTGCGCGACGAGACGCTGGTGCAGGCGCAGAACCAAATCGACCAGCTCGCTGCCACGATGTCGAGCGCGCTGTCGGACAAGACCACCGCCGGCACCACGGTGTCGGGCCCGCCGGCCGGCTTCGACATCGACCTTGCCGGTGCGCTGCCGGGCAACACCGCCACCTTCACCTACACCGACACGGCGACCAACACGAAGCGCCAGGTCACCCTTGTCAACGTCACCGATCCGGCGGCGCTGCCGCTGCAGAACGCCACCAACGCCAACCCGATGCAGATCGGCGTGAACTTCTCCGGCGGCATGGGCGCGATCGCTGCGGCGCTCAACACGGCGCTCTCCACCTCGCATTTGACGTTCTCCGCCGCGCCGTCGCCGGCGACCGCCACGACGCTGCGGATCACGGACGACAACAGCGGTCTCGCCAAGGTCAATTCATCCTCGATCACCAAGACGATCTCGTCGCTGACCTCGGGCAATCCGCAACTGCCGCTGTTCACCGACGGCGGACAGGCGCTCTACACCGGCGCGATCACCGCCTCGTGCTCGCAGATGACCGGCCTTGCCGGACGCATCGCCGTGAACACGCAGCTGGTCTCCGATCCGACACGGATGTCGGTGTACAACACCTCGCCGGTGACGCCTTCGGGTGACACCGCGCGTTCGGACTATCTCTACTCGCAGCTCACCTCGGCGGTGTTCTCCTATTCGCCAGCGAGCGGTCTCGGCTCGGCGAGCCAGCCCTTCACCGGCAGCGTCTCGAACTATCTCCAGCAGTTCCTGAGCGTCCAGGCCAATTCCGCGACCCAGGCCACCCAGCTCCAGCAGGGCCAGAGCGTCGTGGTCTCGACGCTCCAGGCCAAGTTCGACTCGACCTCCAAGGTCAATCTGGACTCGGAGATGTCGAACCTGATCCAGCTCCAGAATGCCTATGCCGCCAACGCCCACGTCATGTCGGTGGTGCAAAGCATGATGAATACGTTGCTCCAGGCTCAAGTGTAACAAGTAACAGGGCTCTGAAACATGTCGATCAGCAGCATCAACTACTCTTCGTCGATTCTCGGCTCGCAGATCCGCAACATCAATCAGCAGCTCACCGACCTGTCGACGCAGCTCTCGACCGGCAAGCTGTCGCAGAACTATTCCGGGATGGGCACCAACGAGGGCTTTGCGATCGCCGGGCGCGCGCAGCTCTCCAACATCGCCGCCTATACCGACACGATCACCAACGTCAATGTCAGCATCAACCTCGCCAACACCGCGCTGCAGTCGCTGACCAAGATCCGCAGCACGGTGCAGACCGGCGCGGCCAACACCGCGCAGGATCTCAACGTCAACGGCCAGACCATCGCGCAGAACACCGCCGTCGCCCAGTTCGGCTCGATGGTCGGCGTGCTCAACACGCAGACCGGCAACCGCTATCTGTTCTCCGGAACCGCCATCAGCACGCAGTCGGTTGCGGATGCCGGCGACATCATCAACGGCACCACGACGCAGGCGGGGTTCAAGACCGTGATGGCGGAGCGCCAGGCCGCCGACCTCGGCGCCAACGGCATGGGCCGCCTGGTGCAGACGCAGCCGACGCCCAGCTCGATCCAGGTGTCGGAAGACGCCGCCGGATCGCCGTTCGGGCTGAAGCTCAAGGCGGTGTCCTCGACCCTGACGGGCGCGACCATCACCGGCCCGAGCGGCTCGCCGGTGTCGTTCTCGGTCGATCTCAACGGCGTCAATCCGAACAATGGCGACAAGCTGAGCGTGCAGTTCACGCTGCCGGACGGTTCGACCGAGCAGATCGATCTGACCGCGTCGACGGCCACGCCGACGCCGCTCGGCAGCTTCGCGATCGACGCCAGCACCCCCGTCAACCCGACCAACACCGCGGACAACCTCAACACCGCGCTGAACACGGCGATCACGAAGCTCGCCAACACCTCGCTGGTGGCGGCATCCGCGATCGTCGCCGGCGACAATTTCTTCAACACCGCAAGCTCGGCGATCGGCGCTGCCAAGACCAACCAGGCAGCCCCACCCGCACCGATCAGCGGTGCAACGGCACTATCCGGCGCGAACCCGTCGGACTCGATCTCGCCGGGCTTCGTTGCGGGCGACACCATCACCGTCAACGGCACCACGCTGACCTTCGTGGCCTCGGGCGCGACCGGCAACCAGCTCAACGTCGGCGACAGCATCCAGAATTTGCTCGGCAAGATCGACCAGATCACGGGGACGTCGAAGCCCTCGACGGTCCACGGCGGTTCGATCACCATTAACACCGACGATGCGGCGAGCTTGAACATCACCAGCTCGAATACCGGCGCGCTCGGTTCGCTCGGCTTCAGCGCGACGCCGGTGACCGCCACCCAGCCGCCGCTGCGCGTCGGCTCCTCGCCCGCGAGCTCGGCGACGACGCTGGTCAACGGCTCGGCCACCACCGTGGAATGGTACCTTGGCAATGACGGGCCCGGCTCGGCGCGCTCCACCGCGATGGCGCGGGTCGACGATTCCGTCACGGTGCAGTACGGCGCCCAGGCGAACGAGGACGCGATCCGCCGGCAGCTGCAGGCAATCGCGGTGTTCGGGACCTTCTCGACCTCGCCGACCGGGCAGTATTCGGGCGGGCAGGTCGCCGCGCTGAGCCTGCGCACGACCCAGGCGCTGACCCAGCAGCCCGGCCAGCAGCGCATCGAGGACATCCAGACCGACATCGCGATGGCCCAGAACACGATGAAGGACGCGAGCACGCGCCAGACCCAGGCCAAGGCGCAGCTCCAGACCATCATCGACCAGGCGGAATCGGCCCCGCCCGACCAGGTCGCGAGCCAGCTCCTGGCGCTCCAGAACGCGCTCCAGGCGTCCTACCAGGTAACCTCGAACCTCGCGCAGCTCTCGCTCGTCAAGTTCCTGTAAGGATGCGTTAAGGCGCCGTTAACCATGCCTCTTTACCTCTTGGTGAGGATTGGAGCGGGGCGGAGCTGCCGATGTCGGACAGGATGCAACTGGTGGTGGCAACGCCGTGCTTCGGCGGGCAGGTGTCGAGCATCTATGCGAGCTCGATCTTCGCGCTGCAGCGGGCCGTGCACGGCATGTCCAATCTCGAGCTCAAGGTGCTGCTGCGCGACGGCGATGCGCTGATTACCCGCGCGCGGGCCAATCTGGTCGCGATGTTCCTGGACGATCCCAAGGCGACGCATTTCCTGTTTATCGACGCCGATATCGGCTTCAAGCCGGAGCAGGTGTTCCGGCTGATCGAATGCGGCGCGGACGTCGTCGCCGGCTGCTATCCGATCAAGCGGGTCAATTGGGACAAGGCCGCGCGGGCGATCCAGTCGGGCCGCACCGACGTGCCGGCCGCCTCGCTCGACTACGTGCTCGAGATCGAGGATCCCGACCGCATCGTCGTGGTCAACGGCTTCACCCGGGTGCGCTATGCCGGCACGGGCTTCCTGATGATCCGGCGCCAGGCGCTGGAGGCGATGTGCCGTCATCCGGACTATGCGGCCTTGCAGTTCTTCCGCGAGCATTCGCACGACACGCTGGCGGCCAGCCAGAACCGGTTTGCGCTGTTCGAATGCATGATCGATCCGGCAACCGGCACGTATCTGTCCGAGGACTTTGCCTTCTGCAAGCGCTGGACCGGTATCGGCGGCGAGATCTGGGCCGACATCCAGAGCTCGCTCGATCACGTCGGGCCGTCGGTATTCCACGGCGATATCGCCTCGCAATTCGCGCCGGCGGCTGCGGCCGATGCGGCGTGAGCCTTCCGGGATGAGCGCCGGCGCATCCCGTCTGTCAGGTCAGGAGCGCGCTCCCGACGGCGGCTCGCGTTATCGCCTGCGCGATCTCTTCACGCCACTGGACACGCTGCTCGTCTCCGGCGGCGATCCGCGGCTGGCGCTCGACGCCAGGGATCGCGTCAACGGCTATGGCTGCGCGGCTTCGCCGGAGCCGGAGATCTGGAATTTCGCCTCCTCGACTGCATCGACGATCTCGCAAACCGCTTACGACCGTGCCGCGCTGGCGCGCGAAGAGCTGATGCACAAGTGCCTGTTCGACGAGGTCGAGATCGCCTTCGATGCGCGCTGCGAGGACATGCGGGACGAGCTGCGCGGCCATCTCCAGCTCTCGCCGCGCGTCGACGTCGTGTTCTCGCCCTCCGGCACGGACTCCCAGCTCCACGCCCTGTTCCTGGCGCGCGCGGTGCTCGGGGCACCGCCGGTGACGATCGTGGTCGGCGCCGACCAGACCGGAAGCGGGACGATCCACACCGCCCGCGGGCACCATTTCAGCTCCATGACGGCGAGCGGCCTTGCGGTTCGCAAGGACGGTGCGGTTGCGGGGCTCGCCGGCGCCAGTCTCGCATTGCCGCTGCTCGGGACCGCGGCCGGGATTGCGATGCGCGCGGACGCGGATGCCGCGGTGCTGCATGCGATCGAGGCCACGATCACGCAAGGCGCGCCCGTGCTGCTCCAGATCATGGATGCATCGAAGCTCGGCTGGCGCGCACCGAGCGCGGCCGGTCTCGACGAGATCGCGCGGCGCTGGCCGCGCAAGGTGCAGATCGTCGTCGACGCCTGCCAGGCCCGGCTCGGCCGCCGCCGGCTGCGCTCCTATCTCGACCGCGGCTATATGGTGCTGATGACAGGCTCGAAATTCTTCGGTGGACCCGCTTTCAGCGGCGCGGTGCTGGTGCCCAAAGGCCTTTCGCGGTCGCTCGACCGGGTCGAGGGGATTGCGCCTGGTATTTTCGACTATGCCGGCCGTTGCGATTGGCCGGTGGCCTGGACGGCGCTGCGTTCGCGCTTCGAACGCCGTCCGAACTTCGGTCAATGGCTGCGCTGGGAAGCGGCGCTGGCCGAGATCGGCCGCTACTACGCCGTATCAGGGGCTTTCCGCGCCGAGATGCTCGCCGAGCTCGCCGCCGGCATCGACAGCATGATCGCGCTGTCGCCGTCGCTTCGCCCCGTCCCATCCGCGATCGGGACCGCCGGCGTGGATGACGAGGAATTTGCACAAACCACGATCTTTCCGTTCATCCTGCTGCGCGACGGCAAGCCGGTCTCGATCGCCGAGACCGCGGCCGTTCAGCGCGCGCTGGCGCGTGACATGAACGAGGCGATCGGCGGCAGTGCGGCGGACCGGCAGGTCGCCGTGCAGCGCTGCCTGATCGGCCAGCCGGTCCGGCTGGAGCGGCAGGACGAGGCACCGCAGGCGGTGCTGCGCCTCTGTGTCGGCGCACGGCTCGTGACCGAGGCCTGGTCGCCCGACATCGCGCAGGCGCAACGCAACGTGCAGCAAATTCTCGATCGCATCGCCCATGTCCTGGTAAAGATCGAGCTGCTGCTTGACCGTGGCGCGGTCGCGGCGGTGCCGGTAAACTCCGCGTTCGAGGTGTGAGATGCAGCATCCGGTTTCCGCGCGGCTTCGCATGACGGCGGCGAACTACGCCGATCGCATCGGCTTTGCGCAGCTGACGCGCCAGGCCTTCGAAGGTGTCGACCTGCATCCGTTGCGCGACCAGCTGCTGGCGCGGATCGCGGCGGGGACCGCACTGGCGGGCGAAGGGCTGGATCTGTCGTTGATCACCCAGCTACTCGGCGACAAGGATCGAGGGCTTGCGATCCAGTCGGAGGTGCTGAGCTTCCACCAATTGTTTCGCACGCCGAGCGCTGCTCCGAAGCCGGGCTTGCGCGTGCTCGCGCTAGCAGCCGACATCGACATGGGCGGCAACACGCCGATCGATTTTCTGCTCGAAGGCTCCGACATCGAGCTGTTGACGCTCTATGTTGTCAAGGGCGTCGGTCTGCCCGAGAATTTGCCCGAGCACGACGTTGCCATCGTGGTCGCCTCCGATTCCGAGGAATGCCGCGAGGCGCTCGCCTCGATCGAGAAGGCCGCGCCGCACTGGCCGCGGCCGCTGCTCAATCGTCCCGATCGCATCGGCAACCTCGATCGCGACAAGCTGCATCGGCTGCTGGCCGGCGTGCCGGGTCTCGACATTCCCGCGACCATTCACGCGACGCGCGCGCAATTGTCGGATCTTTCGCGAGGGCAGATCGCCTGCCGGGACATCGCGGGTGAACTGCGCTTTCCGATGATCGCGCGGCCGCGCGGCTCGCATGCCGGCGTCGGACTCGCGAAGCTCGACGATGCGGCCGCGCTCGCAGCCTATCTTGCCGAGCGTGACGAGCAGGATTTTTTCGTCGCGCGCTTCGTCGACTATGTAAATCCCGACGGACTCTACCGCAAATATCGTCTCGCGATGGTCGACGGCAAACCCTACGCCTGTCACATGGCGATCGCCGACCGCTGGGACATCTGGTATCTCAACGCCTACATGGCGTTCAGCGAGGAGAAGCGGGCTGAAGAGGCGATCTTCATGCGCGACTTCGACCACGCCTTCGCCGCGCGCCACGGACACGCGCTCGGCGAGATGAGCAGGCGCGTCGGCCTCGATTATTTCATCGTCGATTGCGCCGAGAACCAGGACGGCGAGCTCCTGGTGTTCGAGGCCGACAACACCGCCGTCGTGCACAACATGGATTCGCCGGTCGTGTTTCCTTACAAGCCGCCACAGATGCGCAAGATCTTTGCGGCGTTCTCGGCGATGCTGTCGCGGCATGCAAGAGCAGGCGAGGGGAGTGCAGCATGAACGAGATCATCCGCGACGCGCAAAGCTCCGTCGCGCGCAGCTCGCTCGACCCGCAGGACTGGAGCGAATTTCGCGCGCTCGCCCATCGCATGCTCGACGATGCGATCGACGGCATCGCCAACGTTCGGGCGCGCCCCGTCTGGCAGCCGATTCCCGATGCGACCCGCGCGGCCTTCAAGGCCGACGTGCCCTGCGAGGCGAGCGACCTCGCCGAGGTCTACCGCGAATTCGCCGAACACGTCGCGCCCTATGCGACCGGCAACGTCCATCCCGGCTTCATGGGCTGGGTGCATGGCGGCGGCACCGCGGTCGGCATGGTCGCGGACATGCTCGCGGCCGGCCTCAACGCCAATCTCGGCGGACGCGACCACATGCCGATCGAGGTCGAACGTCAGATCGTCGACTGGATGCGCCGCCTGTTCGCGTTTCCGGACAGTGCGAGCGGCATCTTCGTCACGGGCACGTCGATGGCCAATCTGATGGCGGTGCTGGTGGCGCGCACGGCTGCGCTCGGCACGCTGGCGCGACAATACGGCATCGGCAATGACGGCGCGGTGCTGACGGCCTATACGTCGCAGGCCGCGCATGGCTGCGTCTCCAGGGCGATGGATATCGCCGGGCTCGGCACCGATGCGCTGCGCAAGACCGGCGTCGATGCCGATCATCGCATCGACGTAGCAGCGCTGCGTGCGCAAATCGCAATCGATCGCGAGGTCGGCTTCAAGCCGTTCCTGGTCGTTGCGTCTGCCGGCACGGTCGACATTGGTGCGATCGACGACCTCAAGGCGATCGCGGAGCTGTGCCGCGAGGAGGGAATCTGGTTTCACGTCGACGGCGCTTTCGGTGCGCTTGCGATCTTCTCGCCCGAGCTCGCGCCGCTGCTCGGCGGCATCGAGCTCGCAGATTCCATTGCGCTCGACTTCCACAAATGGGGACAGGTACCCTACGATGCCGGCTTCCTGCTGGTGCGCGATGGCGAGCAGCATCGGCAGGCCTTCGCGCAGCCCGCGGCCTATCTGCGCCGCGAGGCGAGGGGGCTTGCGGCGGGCGCGGTCTGGCCCTGCGATCTCGGCCCCGATCTGTCGCGCGGCTTCCGTGCGCTGAAGACGTGGTTCACGCTGAAGACATTCGGTACCGATCGGCTGGGTGCGACGATCACGAGAAGCTGCGCGCTGGCGAAATATCTGGAGGCCCGCGTAATGGCCGAACCGCGGCTGGAATTGCTGGCGCCGGTCAACCTCAACATCGTCTGCTTCCGCTATCGTGCCGATGATGCGGTCAATCGCGAGATTGTCGCCGACATCCAGGAGTCCGGAATAGCAGCGCCCTCGAGCACGACGCTGGGCGGCAGATTTGCGATCCGCGCCGCGATCGTCAATCACCGCACCGAGGAGGCGGACATCGATGCGCTGGTCGCAGCTGTGCTGGAGTTCGGCGGCCGGCGGTGCGGCGACGGGATGATCGAGGTCGAGGCACCGCCGCTCGCGGCGCCATAGCACTGGTGCATGGCTGAAACGACAACGGCCCCGGAGATGATCCGGGGCCGTTGTCGTTTGCGGGGCGAGGCCGTTCGCGTGGCTTCGGCACGCGAACGTCGATGGTCAGGCGGCGGAGCTCACGTCCTTGGCCGCTTCCGTCTGGGGATGGGTGGCCTCGAATTGGCTCCGCAGCTTCTCTTCATAGGCGATCAGCTTGCGGGCATCCTTCAGCGCCCGGTAGAGGTCGCCGTTCAGGATGTTGTTGTTGATGCCCTCGATGATCGGCCAGGCGCTCGGCACCGCGGTGACGATATCGCGCACCAGGTTGAAATAGGTGCCGTGCTGGCTCTGCGGATCCGGCGAGATGTACATGAGCTGGACCGCCAGATAGACGAGCTTCGCCGGCGAATCCGCGGTCTCCGGCGTGAGGATGTCGCGCTCGCGCAGGATCGGCACGTTGTCGCCGTCGATAAGAAGGCGGGCGCGCTGGTCCGTGTTGGTAATCACGCAGTTACCGACGATGATGCGTTCGTGCGGTCTGAGCTCGACCTTGAGGGCCATTGCCTGTTCTCCATCAACGCTTTCGTAACCGAGCGTTCGTTGCGGCCTATTAAGACGTGATTCTCGCTCGCAATTAGTTAACGAGCTGTAAATTCCTGCCGTTCACGCGGGAAACCGCAATATTTTCAAGGTCGTACCCCATGCGGTTGCGCGGCGGTCTGCGCGGCGTCCCCGGCCGAATCACGCGAAACCCGGCAAAGGCACGGATTTCATTTCATGTTTCGTTAGAGGTCTCGGCGCCACGGTCCGCCGGTCGCTGGGTCACTCTCGATCCAAGCAGACGAGTAACAGTTGCGTCGTTTACCAGAAAGGTAACAGAGTTATGTCAGGCATCGTCCTCTCCGCGTCGGTTCGCCAGAACCTCCTCTCCCTCCAGTCCACTGCAGATCTCCTCGCCACCACGCAGAACCGTCTGTCGACCGGCAAGAGCGTCAATTCGGCCCTGGACAATCCCACCAACTTCTTCACCGCACAGTCGCTCGACAACCGCGCCAGCGACATCAACAATCTGCTCGACGGCATCGCCAACGGCGTGCAGGTGCTGCAGGCCGCCAACACCGGCATCACCTCGCTGCAGAAGCTGATCGACAGCGCCAAGTCGATCGCCAACCAGGCGCTGCAGACCACCGTCGGTTACTCCACCAAGTCGAACGTCTCCGCCACCATCTCCGGTGCGACGGCGGCCGACCTGCGCGGCACGACTTCGTTCGCCAGCGCGACGGCGAGCAGCAACGTCGTGTTTAGCGGCGCTGCCGGCGGCACCACGGCTGCGAGCGGCACCACGACGCTCGGCGCCACCATCGGCACCTTCACGGGCACCGCGGGAACGGCCGGCGACGGCACCACGGCCCTGACCGGCGCCATCACCCTGATCGCGACCAACGGCACGACCGCCACCGGCCTGGCCAGCAACGCCCAGCCCGCCGACGGCGACACGCTGACCGTGAACGGCAAGACCATCACCTTCCGCTCGGGCTCTGCTCCGGCCTCGACTGGTGTTGCGTCCGGCTCGGGCGTCAGCGGCAACCTCGTCACCGACGGCAACGGCAACTCCACGGTCTATCTCGGTACCGCGGGCACGCCGGCTGCGACCGTCAGCGATCTGTTGACCGCGGTCGATCTGGCCAGCGGCGTCAAGACGGCATCCATCACTGCCGGTGCTGCGACGCTCGCCACCAGCTTCAACCAGACCGCTTCGAGCGTTGGTGGCGGCGCCGTCACGCTGAAGAGCTCGACGGGTGCGGATCTGAGCGTCACCGGCAAGGCCGACCTGCTCAAGTCTCTCGGCCTGACCACGTCTGTGGGCGGCGGCAACGCCACCGTGAGCGTCAACCGGACCA
>NZ_PTFE01000043.1:0-65788 GCF_002936975.1 Bradyrhizobium sp. AC87j1 | reverse complement strand
GGTAGTAGGCCGTCGCGTCTTCCGCCGAGAACGACGCCGTCACGCCCTGACCGAAGTCAGCGGTGTAGGTGAACTGGTTGACACCAGTGACCGTGCCGCTGCCGCCGACGAGGCTGTCGATGTTGTTGCCGGGATAGTTGGTCCAGGGCGCGTCGAACTGCGACACGGCCTTACCCATGGTGAAGCCGGCGAACTGGATGAAGGCGTAGTACACGCCGAGCGAACCGCCCGAGGTGTTGCCGTCGGTGCCGTTGATCGACGAACCAACGAGCGCCGGCGTCGCGCCGGAGGTGTTGAGGCCGAGGTTGCCGGTATAGACCGTGCCGCCCGTCGCGGAGCCGGAGCCCTGATAGCCACCGGTGGTCCAGGTGAACACGCCGTCGAAGAAGGTACGGACGACGCCGTATTCGGTCGCGGTGCGCGTGTCGATGTTGAGATCCTGACGAGCGCGCATCTGGTAGTAGTTGCTGAGGCGGTTGTGCGCACCGGCCGGGGAGCCGTTCGAGATGCCGTAGTTGCTGTTGGTGTTGAACGCGACTTCAGCGCGCAGATAACCACCCAGCTTGATGCAGGTGTCGGTGCCCGGGATGTAGTAGAAGCCGGCGCCGTACAGCGAGCAGATCTTCACGTATTCGACGGCCTTGGCCTTCACGGGGAGATCGGCTGCGAACGCCCCGGAGACGGCCATCAGGCCGGCAGCCGAGCCGAGAAAGAGCGTCTTCGTCAACTTCATTAGTAAACCTCCAGGTCGGTTCAGGGGGCTCGGCTCCTCGGAGGACGCCGCTTGACCCACTTAATTTCCGTTCAATTCAGGTCCGCACTGAAGGTCCGGACTGAAACGACAGTGAGGTGCCCCCCCTCCGTCGTAGCTTCACGTATAGTTTATAAAAACAACGGCCTCAATTTATTGATTTAGTGAATCGTAACTTCCCTCAGAGATGTTGCCCAATGGCAACAGAGGCGGTCGGCGCGACAACTAACACCTTAATCCAAAACGAAAAAGCCCTCAGGGGGCATCCCGAGGGCTTTCTTGGAGGTCTCACATCGCTGTCCATCGACAGGGTCAAGAGCAGCAAAGATTGAGTGCTGCGAGACGTAATTTAATTAATTGCTTTTTGCAAGTACTAAACCGTCAAACCGTTTTCGCCGCGCGGTGTCCGCCACAATTGTCTATGCGCGATTTGCGAGACGATTCCCCAATATCCCATTAAAAGAGTGAACTGAGGGAAACGGGGGGCAGCCACATGATCGAGAAAAAACTCGACAGGGCGATTACGGACTTCATCTGGAACGTCGTCGAAATTCACTCCCAGCTGGAGGACATCCATACCTGCTGGGCCGGACTGCTGGGCATTACCGAGCCGCAGTGGTTGATCTTGATGGCGATCACCGAACTGGACGACGGGCGCGGCGTCGCCGGCATCGACATCGCGAACAAGTTGCGGGTCCACCCGGCCTTCGTGACCAACCAGACCAAGAGCCTCGAAAAGGGCGGCTTCCTGTCGCGGCGGCCGGCACCGGACGATGCCCGCTTCGTTCTGATGTCGCTGACGGAGAAGGCCACGACGGAAATCGAAAAACTGTCCAAGAGAAAGCTCGTCTTGAATTCGACCATCTTCAACGAGCTCGACGAGAAGACCCTGGCTGAACTGAATGCCGCGCTCGCAACGATCGGCAGGAACGCCCGGCTGGCGGCACGATTGCTGGCTATCGACGTGTCGTGACGCGCGCCTCGGCTTCGAGGCGACCGCCTCGAAGCATGGCCGCAAACACCGCTCTCGAAAGCGATCCCCCCAGGGCTAGAGGTAGGTCACGGGATCAAGCTGACGGGCCGTTCCGAGCTTGCTGCCGAGCCATTCGAAGACGAAGTCGTCGACAGCGATGAAATTCTCGACCTCACCGAGCGGGTGCCGGACATTGTTGGGCACCACGACCGAGCAATCGGCTCCGGTCTGCCGATAGCCGGCTTGCAGGTCGAGGGCGTCCTGCTCCCATATCATGGAGCGGCTCCCGACGACCATGAGCAGCGGGCACGGGAGTCGACGCGACGGCGGCAGCGAACCCGTCGAGGCTGCGTCAGGGACCGCCTGCCCGAAACCGGTCATCCAGCGAAGCGATGCTCGACGCATCACCGGCGTCAAAAGGCCACCGTCGCACACGGCGGCCGCTATTCTGCGATCCGAGAGGGCAAGGCGGGACGCATGAGAGGCGCCCTCCCCTTCGCCATAGATTGCGATCCGCCGCGCATCGACATCGGGGCGAGCCTCCAGATAGTCCAACCAGCACTGAAGCCTGTGCTCCGGCTTGAAGGAGCGATGCACGGTTGAATTGCCGGCATCGACGAACAAGAGCGACATGGTCCCGCAGAGTGAGGCCGGCAACAGCCTGCTCATCATCGAGCCCAGGGTGATGTCCTCGTCACTGAGGCAGATGACCGTCGGCGCGGAAGTCCCACGACGCAGCGCCGGCAGAAAGAAGCCGGCCAGCGCCCCCTGGTCGAAGCAATCAATCTTGACCCGCTCAATCGCCAGTCCGGCCTCCGCCTCGAAACCTCTCAGGCTGATGCCGACCTCGTCTGCGAGGCCGGCACTTTCGACATCTTCCGGACAAGACAAGCGTCTGACGACTTCGAGGGCCGTCAACGAACAGAGCCACGCTTCCCGCGAAACCCAGGCGGAACGGTTTTGGTGCGCGGATTCGGCCAAGGTCCGGTAGTCGTCCGCGACCTTCAACCACTCCGAAATCCACAGATGCCGGTCCGTCTCACGCCCAAGCTCCGCGACGGACAGGCTTTGGAAAAATTGGGACGCGCGATCCCGCAAGCGCGCCAGGCTTTGCCCGGCGCCGTCGCACGAGCCGTGCGGCCAATGATCACCTTCCATGTCAGCCCCCGAGCGGCGCCGTCAACGGTTGCCCGGACTTGCGCCCAGATCTGCCGGCTTCGCGTTCTGCGCAGCACCCTGCACATCTGCTCGATGCGATCGCTGCCGCCCCTGATCGCGTCCATCGCGCTTACGCCTGTCGATGCTGCCCGCCGCATCGACGTCTTTCGTCACCATTCCCAACCAGCCCGCTTGGGCACAAGGTCGAGGCCAGCCCAACTCAATCGTCACGTCCCAGCTCCATCGCTGAACACAGTTGTTTGCCGCGCACTCCGCCAGTCTTGCGATCAGACTTGCGATGCGGCCCTTGTCGTTTCTTGTTGCGATCGGCGAACCGAAATGACGTCAGTTCGCCGACGTAAAATACATGCCTGCGTAGGCCGGCATTGTGAAAGCACGATATGGTGAGAGATGCGGCGGATTGCCGCTTCATCGACGCCGATTGCGATGTGACGATAAGATGACAGCGAGACCGACGTGCCGATCATCGGCGCGAAGTGTGACGACTCCGATCGCGCCTCACAGCGAGCCGGGATGAGCGAAACATCCGACGGATCGAATTCGGTAAAGTCGCATGCGAGCGAGCCGATGGACCACCACACGTGGCGGGACAGCGAGGACCCGTCGGGTGATAAAATGAGGACCCGTCGCGGATGAGCGCCGCACAGCCGGGGTCATTGCCGGCGAGCGGAAGGATTGCCGGAGGGATGCTCTCACTCCGTACCGGCCGCCGGAATCCGGCGCCGCCTTGTATGCATTATCCCAGTTGCCATCCCCGCGCACTTCGCTTTACATGCCGGCAACTCGCCCGCGGATGACGGCCGGGGCTCAAAAATCACACACATTGTCAAAGGGACGGAATATGGCGCGCAACATATTGATTCTCGGGGCTTCTTACGGCTCGCTGCTGGGCACGAAGCTGCTGATGGCGGGACACAATGTGACCCTGGTCTGCCGCGCCAAGACCGCGGAGCTGATCAACCGCGAAGGTACCGAGGTGCGCATCAAGCTGCGTGACGAGGCGGTGCATCGGGCGATCTTTTCGCGCGACCTGCCCGGCAAGCTCGACGCCGTGACCCCCGCCAATGTCGATCTCTCCCGCTACGACATGGTCGGCCTTGCGATGCAGGAGCCGCAATACACCAACCACACCGTCCGCGTTCTCATGGTCAAGATCGCCGCGGCGAAGCTGCCGTGCCTGTCGATCATGAACATGCCGCCGCTGCCCTATCTGAAGCGGATCCCGGCGCTCGCCGACATGGATCTGGAAGAGGCTTATACCAATGCCCAGGTGTGGGAGCGGTTCGAGCCGGGGCTGGTGACGCTGTGCTCGCCCGACCCGCAGGCGTTCCGTCCGCCGGAAGAAGCCGCGAACGTGCTGCATGTCGGCCTGCCCACCAATTTCAAGGCGTCGGTGTTCGCCGACGAGAAGCACAATAAGGTGCTGCGCGAGCTCGAGGCCGACATCGACGCGGTGACGCTCGACGGCCACGACGTGCCGGTGAAGCTGAAGGTGTTCGATTCCCTGTTCGTGCCGCTGGCGAAATGGTCGATGCTGCTCACCGGCAATTACCGCTGCATCACGCCGCACGATCCGCAGTCGATCCGCGACGCCGTGCACGGCGACCTCAAGCGCTCGCAGACGATCTACGACCACGTCGACGCCATCGCCCGCAAGCTCGGCGCCGACCCGCAGGACCAGGTGCCGTTCGCGAAATACGCCAAGGCCGCCGAGAGCCTGCTCAAGCCGTCATCGGCGGCGCGCGCCGTCGCGAGCGGCGCGCCCTTCATCGAGCGCGTCGACCTCCTGGTGAAGCTGATCTCGCATCAGCTCGGCGTGCCCAACGCCGAGATCGACCGCACCGTCGAGACTGTCGATCTGAAGCTGAACGAGAAGATCGTGCAGGGCGGATCCGGCGCGCAGTAAGCGCTTCCGGTGACGTCGGCGCTCACGCGCTCAGGAATGATTGAAGCCAGATCAGGCCGGTCACCGCGACAAGCGTGACCGCGCCGGTGCGCGTGACCAGGTCGGGATGCCCGAGAAGGCGCGCGCCGCGGCCGAGCGTTACGCCCAGAGTGATCCACGCGGCGCCAGCGGTGACAATCTGAAGCGCACTCGCGCCCAACCAGGGCAACAGTTCAAGCGGCCCAGCTCCAAATGGCAGGAGCAGGAAGGCGAAGACGAGCGCTTTCGGGTTCAACAGGGTTGCGAGCAGCACCTGGCCGAACGTCACCGATGCACCGTCGCGCAGCTCGCGCGTGTTGACTCGCCAGAGCATGACGGCAAGGCACAGGATGTAGATGGTCACTGCGACGCGGAGCAGGACGGCCGCGAGCGGGATATCCATGACGATGGGCCCGAGCGCCAGCCGCAACAGCGCGATCGCCAGCAGATAGCCGGCGAGCTCCGCCACAAGCAGATGAAGCGAGCGCACAATGCCGATCCCCGCGCCCGACGTCGCGAGCAAGGTGTTGGTCGGCCCGGGCACGGCCAGCAGGAAATAGGTCGCCGTGAAGAAGGTCAGGAAGCTCATGCGCCTGAGCTAGCAGTCCCTGCCCAGGCTTGGTTTGATCTTCATCATCGAATCCGGTCGTCAAAGCCCGGAATCGACCCGAATCCGCCCATTCCGTGATCGCAGATTTGCGAAAACGTTGCATCCATGCGAGGTCTGGCCTTACGTAACAGAGGCCGCCGAGATGCCTCGGCAGAGACACCAGATGCCGGCTGCGGGCAGCAGGTTCCAAGCCTGCCCGCGATAGCCGGATTGACGGGCGAAAGAACAAGTCATCGAAGATGGATCAGTCGACGTTGCAGGTCGCTCGCGCGGTGGAGGCCGGCGCGACAACCATGAAGAGTGTCATCGACACGACCGGATTGTCCCGTCTCAAGGTCGAGCGCGCCTTGAACACGCTGGAGAAGCAGAAGCTGCTGGTTCGCGACGGCCAGGGCTTCAAGGCAGCCGGCCAGCCGAAGACGGCGCCGTTCGCCCGGCAATGCGGATCCTGCAACGCCTGCTGCGACATTCTCGAGGTGGCCGCCGTCGACAAGCCGGTGAACCAGCTCTGCAAGCACTGGCAGACGGGCACCGGCTGCACCATCTACGACCGCCGTCCCCAGATGTGCCGCTCCTTCGTCTGCGCCTGGCTGCAGGGGCATCTCGACGACGACTGGTTCCCGGCGAAGTCGGGGATCATCGTCCATTTCAGCCAGGATGCCGTGAACGTCACGGTCGACGACCATTGCCCCGATCGCTGGCGCGAGGAGCCTTATTTCGGCAAGCTCGCCGAATGGTCGCTGAATGGCATCAGGCGGATCGGAAACCGGGGCTATGCGACCCTGATCGTCTCTGGCGCCGACCGCTTCCTGCTGCTTGGACGCACGGTCGTTCCCGAGCCGACCCTGTTCGGCACGGCCTTCGTGCCGCTGACGGCCGACACGTTCCGGTTCTGGCGGGCGACATCGCCGGAGCATTTGCAGCGATTGCATGAGCGCATCGCCGAGATGGAGCGGATCAGGCAGGAATTCGGCTCCTGCGTCATCCCGGAGAACGAGGACGACGATCCGCAAGCCCCCTATCGGCCCGCACTTTTACGGCTATCGAATCACGCCTGAACGCCGCCGTGGGCAACGCGGCTTGATCAGCGCCGTGCCGCTCGACGCGCCGCGGCGGGATTGATAAGCCCCTGTCCGCGAATGACGGGGACTTGAGTCGGGCATGACGGTTGCAATCGAGATGGGGCAGACCACGGCAGGCGCCGCGGCCGCCATGGACCTCGAGGAACTCTTGGCGACCCGTCTCCTGGTGCAGGGCAATTCGGGCTCCGGCAAGTCGCATCTGCTGCGGCGGCTGCTGGAACAGAGCGCGCCCTGGGTGCAGCAGGCCATCATCGACCCCGAAGGCGATTTCGTCACGCTGGCCGAGCGTTTCGGCCATCTCGTGATCGAGGCCGAGGATCACACCGAGCGCGGCCTTCAGGTCGCCGGCGAGCGCGCGCGGCTGCACCGCGTCTCCACCGTGCTCAATCTCGAAGGTCTGGACGCCGAGAACCAGATGCGCCGCGCCGCGGCGTTTCTGGGCGGGATGTTCGACGTCGACCGCGACCATTGGTATCCAATGTTGGTGGTCGTCGACGAGGCGCAGCTGTTCGCGCCGGCCGTGGCCGGCGAAGTCTCGGACGAAGCGCGCAAGCTGTCGCTCGGCGCCATGACCAATCTGATGTGCCGCGGCCGCAAGCGCGGGCTCGCCGGCATCATCGCGACCCAGCGACTGGCGAAGCTCGCCAAGAACGTCGCGGCGGAAGCCTCGAATTTTTTGATGGGGCGCACCTTCCTCGACATCGACATGGCGCGCGCCGCCGATCTGCTCGGCATGGAGCGGCGGCAGGCGGAATCCTTCCGCGATCTCGAGCGTGGGCAGTTCATGGCGCTGGGACCTGCGCTGTCGCGCCGGCCGCTGCGTTTGCATATCGGTCCGACTGACACGAGCCCACGCAATTCCACGCCGCGGCTGATGCCGCTGCCGGAATCCTCGCTTGAAGATATGCGCGCCGTGATCCTGGCCGCGCCGCCGCCCGATGCCAGCCGCCCGCAGCGCCGGCCGGCGCCTGATTTGCTCGAGCAACTCCGCGCCGCGAGGGCAGCCGCAACGCCGGAGATCCGGCCCGATGTAGTCGAGGTGCCCGTCAGCGCCGAGGAGCTTGCAGAGCGGCGCGAGCGCGTGGCTCGTACGCTGCGTGCCGTGCTGGCCGAGCCCGACGCCGGCTTCCGCGCCATCGGCGTGCTCTATCAGGAGTTCGTGGTCCGCTGCCGCATTGAGGGCCTCGGCTCCGCCGTCCCCGATCTCAACGAATTCCGCCGCATGCTGACGCATGCGCGCGCCGGCCTCGGCACTGATCTGGCTGAAGACGACGCCTGGCAGGACGTGTCGCTGCGCGCATCCATTTTGCCCGACGACATGCAGGGCGTGTTCATGATGATCGCGCGCGCCGCTAAGGAAGGCTGGCCGTGTCCCGGCGACGCCGCGATCGCGCGCGCCTATGGCTCGCATTCGCTGCGCCGGGCGCAGCGGCTGCTCGGCTACATGGAGGAGCAGGGCCTGATCGTCGTCCAGCTCGATGGCGGCGGACGCCGGATCGTGTCGCTGGTCGAGCTGGCCTGGGCCACGGCCCCCGGCGATCCCAATGGCGATGATCTGCCGGCCGAGCAGGCAGCGAGCGCCGTGTCGGCCTGAGCGTCAGGCGGCCTCGGAGCCGCCGAGATAGGCATCGCGGATTCGAGGGTCATCCTTCAGTGCCCGCGCCGGGCCTGACAGCACGATCTTGCCGGTCTGCAGCACATAGGCTTCGTGCGCGATCTCCAGCGCGAGGCTGGCGTTCTGCTCGACCATGAACACCGAGACGCCCTCCTGATTGATGGTCCGGATCAGCTCCAGCACGCGGTCGACATAGAGTGGCGACAGGCCCATGGTCGGTTCGTCCATCACGATCATCCTGGGACGGCTCATCAGCGCGCGCGCCATCGCGACCATCTGCTGCTCGCCGCCGGAGAGCGAGCCCGCGCGCTGCGACAGCCGCTGACCGAGCTTCGGGAATAGGGTGAGCATCTTGTCGAGATCCTGCGCCACCGCGTCGCGGTCGTTGCGCACGAAGGCGCCCATCAGGATGTTCTCGCGCACGCTCATGTCCGCGAACAGCCGCCGCGCCTCCGGCACCGAGGCGATGCCGCGACGGACGATCTGCGGCGTGGTCAGCCCGATCAACGATGCGCCGTCGAACGTGACATCGCCCGAGCGCGGCTTCACAAGGCCCAAGATGATCTTCATCGTCGTCGACTTGCCGCTGGCGTTGCCGCCGAGCAGGCAGACGATGTGGCCGCGCGCGACCGTGATCGAGAGATCGAAATGGACCTGGGCCTGGCCGTAGAAGGTGTTGACGTTGGATAATATGAGCAGCGGCTCGGGAGAGGAGTTCGTCATGCTGCGCTCTCCTGCTCCGACGTTCCTGACAGCCCGTGACCGAGATAGGCCTCGATCACCTTGGGATCGCTCCGCACAGCCTCGCCCGGCCCTTCCGCGATCTTCTTGCCCTCGTCCATGACGATGACGCGGTCGGACAGGCGCATCACCATCTCCAGCTTGTGCTCGATCAGGAGGATGGTCAGCCCTTCCGCCTTGAGCTCGGCGACCAGCGCCTGCATCTCCGCGGTCTCGGTCGGGTTCATGCCGGCCGTGGGCTCGTCGAGCAGCAGCAGGCGCGGCTTCAGCGCCAGTGCGCGTGCGATCTCGACACGGCGGCGATTGGCGTAGGACAGGCTATAGGCAGGCTGGTCGATCCGCGGCAGCAGCCGTTCGCCGAACCGGGCGAGAATGGCTTTCACCTCCTCGCGCAGCCGCTCTTCTTCGTCCTTGACGCTAGCAGGACGCAGCAGCGCAAGGCCAAGCTCCAGCAACGGGCCGATCACCGGCACCGCCGGCTTAACCGCACGCAAGCGCGTGTGGGCGCCGATCAGCACGTTGTCCATCACGCTGAGATTGCCGAAGACGCGGCCGAGCTGGAACGTGCGCGCGATGCCCTCGCCTGCGAGCCGCTCCGGCGACAGGCCGGTGATGTCCTGGCCTTCGAAGTGAACTGTACCCGCGTCGGGCCGATCGAGCCCGGTGACGAGATTGAACAGCGTCGTCTTGCCGGCGCCGTTCGGACCAATGATGCTGATGAGCTCACCTTTGGCGAGGTCGAGATCGATGGCGTCGACCGCAGTGAGGCCGCCGAAGCGCCGCGTCAGCCCGCGCAGGGACAGCATGGAATTGAGCTGTGCCATCACAGCGTCCCCAACAGGCCCTGCGGCCTGAACCGCACGAGCAGCAACAGCACGATGCCGTAGATCAGGATGCGATACTCCGCCGCGATCCGGAAGACCTCGGGCAGTCCCACCAGCGCGACCGCTCCGAGCATCGCGCCGACGACATTGCCGAGGCCGCCGAGGATGACCACGGTCAGCGCCAGGATCGATTGCTGCGTGTTGAAGGTCTCGTGGTTGATGTAGGAGTAGAGGTGCGCGGCGATGCCGCCGCTGACGCCGGCGGCGAACCCGCCGAAGATAAAGGCCAGCGACTTGTAGCGGTTGAGACTGAGGCCATAGGCGCGCGCTGCGATGTCGTCGTCGCGGATGGCGCGGAAGCTTCGGCCGAGATGCGAGGTGAGCAAGCGTCCCTGCAGCAGCGCCAGCACGACCATCACCGCAAAGCTGAACCAGTAGATCGAGGTCGGGCTGATCAAATCGTAGCCGAACAGCGACAGCGGCGGGATGCCGGAGATGCCGATCGGGCCGCGTGTGACGCTTTCCCAGTTCAGGATCACCAGCGAGACGATCTCGCCGATGGCGAGCGTGGCGATCGACACATAATGCCCGCGCAGGCGGAACGACGGCGAGATCAGCGCGGTGCCGAGCGCAGCGCACATCAGGCCGCCGCCGATGATCGAAAGGCCCACCGGTACGGAGAGGGTCAGTGACAGCAGCGCGGAGGTGTAGGCGCCGATCGCGAGCAGTGCGGCATGGCCAAGCGAGACCTGGCCGATCGTGCCCGCAACCAGCGTCAGGCTGAGTGCGAGCATGCCGAGCAGCCAGGCGTTGATCAGGGTCTGCAGCACGTAGAACGACACCGGGAACAACGGCAGGACCGCGAAGATCGCGGCCGCAGCAGCCAAGGCCCAGCGCGGAATGCGCACCGGGCGGCTCGGCGCGATGAAGGTTCCGGTGAGCGGCTCGGGCGGCGCCTGATGCGCGCTCGCGAACAGGCCGTTAGGCCGCAGCACGAGCACGACGACGAGCAGCAGGAATGCGAACAGATTGCGGTAGCTGGTGCCGAACACCGCAACGCCGTAGCTCTCGACGAGACCAAGCAGCAAACTGCCGATGACGGCGCCGGGCACATTGCCGGCGCCGCCGACCACTTCGGCCACGACGCCCTTGAGCGTCGCCTGCAGGCTCATCGCGGTGTCGATCTGGTTGTAGTACATGCCGACCAGCATGCCGGAGACGCCGCCGAGCGCGGCGGCAATGCCGAACACCGCCTGATTGACGCGGTTGACGTCGACGCCCATCTGCATCGCCGCATCGCGGTCCTGCGCGGTGGCGCGCACCGCCCAGCCGAGCTTGGAGTAGCGCAGGAACACGAACAACAAGAGCGCGCTCGTGAGGCCGACGCCGGCAATGAGCAGATCAAGCGGGCCGATCGTGCCGCCGCCGACCTGGAAGCGGACATCCGGCAACTGGCTCGGCAGCGCGCGCGGATTGGGCGAGAAGGTCAGCATCACAAGCTGATCGAGCACGAAGCTGATGCCGATCGTCGCGAGCAGCGGCGCGATGCGCACCGAGTTCTGCAGCGGACGCAGGCCGAACCGCTCGATGATCAATCCGACGAGCGCGGCAGCCACCGCGACCACGATGATAGTGAGCGGCAGCGGCGTATGCAGCTGCACCACCGCGACCCAGCCGATATAGGCACCGACCAGATAGATCGAGCCCTGCGCGAAGTTGATCAGCCGACTGACGCCGAAGATCAGCGCGAGCCCGACCGCAACGAGGGCGTAGACATTGCCGACGATCAGCCCGTTGATCGTGTAGTCGAGCCAGGAAGACACACAGCGTTCCTACTGAAGGGAGAACGGGTCGGAGCGATCGCTCTAGCCATTAGGTCAGGTCGGCTTGCCGTCCCAGAGCGCGAACTGGCCCTTGCGCACGACGAGCTCGGCATTCATGGCGCCCTTGACGCGGCGGCTCTCGACGTCGAACGTCGCGGAACCGAAGATGACGCTGGAGACGTCCTTCACTTTCGCGAAGGCATCGCGGACCGCACGGCGGTCGGTGCCACCGATCTTGACCACGGCGGCCGCCATGTTCATCGCATCATAGGAATAAGCGTTGAAGGCGTCAGGCTCCTGCCCGCCGTATTTCGCCTTGAAGCCAGTAATGAATTTCTTCACCTCGGGCCTGGGATCCTCGGGGAAATAGCGCGTGCCGAGATGGACGTCCTCGACCGCCTCGCCGCCGAGCTCCAGAAATTTCGGCGAGTAGACCGAGCTTGCGGCGCAGATCACCTGCTTCAGGCCGACCTGCCGCGCCT
Source organism: Bradyrhizobium sp. AC87j1 (assembly GCF_002936975.1). Taxonomy (NCBI): domain Bacteria; kingdom Pseudomonadati; phylum Pseudomonadota; class Alphaproteobacteria; order Hyphomicrobiales; family Nitrobacteraceae; genus Bradyrhizobium; species Bradyrhizobium sp. AC87j1. The sequence continues at coordinate 53,784 of NZ_PTFE01000043.1, read as the reverse complement.
GCCGGGCGATCAGCGCGCCGTCGGAATAATAGGAGATCAGGATCAGCCCGTCGGGACTGGCGTCGCGCACGCGCACCAGCGTAGAACGGAAGTCGCGCTCCTCCGCGATGTAGCCCTCGGTGACCGCGACCTCGGCGCCGTACTCCTTCGCCGCCTTGACGAAATAGTCGCGGCTGGTGCGGCCCCAATCGGTGTTGAGATGCAGCACTGCGAGCTTCTTGAGGCCGAGACGCTTCACGGCATAAGCCGCCAGCAGCGGCTGCTCGTCGGCCTGGCTGACCGAGGTGCTCCACATGAAGTCGCCGCCCTTGGTGAAGTCGGGATGCGAGTTGGTGAAGCCGAATTGCACGAGGCCGCCACGCTGATAGATCGGCGAGGCCGCCATCGAGGCCGGGCTGGAGAAATCGCCGAGCTCCATGACGATCCGGGGATCGGAGACGAACTTCTGGGCGATCGCCACCGACTGGCGCGGATCGCTCTGGCTGTCCTCGAACTGATAAGCGAGCTTGCGCCCGTTGATGCCGCCGGCCGCCATGATCTCGTCGAGCGCGAGATCAAAGCCCTGCTTCCACTGCGTGCCATATTGCGCGTTCGGTCCCGTCAGCGGACCGCTGACGCCGAGCAGGATCGGTTCGGACGATTGCGCGAAGGCGGCGCGTGACGCTGCTCCCGCCATCATGACGGCGAGTGAGCCCTTCACCAGGCTACGACGATCGATGTTGCTCATGCACGGCTCCATCCACTCAATGTTAAACAAGCAGCAATTTTTGTGCCGGTGAGATCAGCTATTTCGAGGGCTCGCCGAGCGACAGCATCAGCCGGTTCGCCCAGTTGAAGAACGAGGCGCCATTGATGACGTCGACGATCTCGGCATCGTCGAGGCCGGCGCGGCGCAGCTCCGCGATATTGTCGGGCCCGAACGCGATTGGCGTCGCGGCCAGCGCCACCGAGGCCTTGACCACGGCATTCCAGCGCTCGCCGAGATCGGCCTTGATGCCCTCGTCGAGCAGGCGCTGCACGTCGTCGCGGCGCTTGGAATAGGTGCTGGCGAAACGCGCATGCACGGAGGCGCAATAAATGCAGCCGTTGTAGCGCGAGGTCGCGGCCGCCGCGAGCTCACGCTCGGCGCGCGGCAGGCCGTCGGCGACATTGTAGAAGATGTCCTTGTCGGTCTTGGTGCGGGCTTCCAGCACTTCGGGATCGCGCACCAGCAGGCGGAAATATTCCGACTTGGCGCGGGAGCGATCGACGAGGCCGGCGAAATGCCGCTCGGTCAGATCGGCCTCGGGCAGCGGATCGATCCAGGACACCCAGCCGAGCTCGTCCTGGGTGAAGACGACGGGCGGATTGACGGTGGCGCTCATGATTGCGGCCTCCTCTTAGGCGTTCACGGCGGCGAGCGTGCGCAAGCCGCTGACGACCCGCACCTGGAACGACAGGAACGCGACGAGCTGGGAGAAGGTGACGATCCCGGTGGTCGACCAGCCGGCGTCAAGCAGCGCCTTCATGTCGCTAGCTGCCGCATCGCGCGGGCGGAACACCAGGAGGTGCGCATGTTCGAGCGCCGCTGCGAGTCTGGCGCCGAGCGCCGGTTTGCTCGCCGCACTGACGCGATAGATCAGGCCGGCGGTGTTCTCGATCGACAGCGGACCGGCCGGATACGAGCCGTAGGGACCCGAGGTCCGGCCTCGTGCGATCTCGGCGTCGATCGCCTCCAGCAGACGCGCGCCGTCCGCGTTTGCGGCAAGCTTATCGCGATAGAAGGTGGCAACGGAGGACTCGCCATGGAGCCCGGTCACGAAGGCGGCAACCGCGGCACGTTCGGTCAGCGAGACATCGCCGGCGTCGATCGGCTCGAACAGCGAGAGATAGCTCTTCTGCGCGTTCTCGCGCGCCTGCAGGCGGCGGGCGCGGATGGCGTCCAGAGCCGAGCCCGGCTCGATCCCGGCAAGTGTGTCGATGATATCCTGCGTACTCATCATGCAGCCTCGTGCAACGCGATGCTCTTCATGTCCAATCAGCCCGCCAGCGCCACGTCGGGCGCCGTCCGGGTCCAGCCCAGCGCGGGTGCGACCTTCTCCGCGACGAGATCGATCGAGCGCAGGACATGGGGATGCGGGGCATCGACCGAATGCACCTGGAAGACGAGGTCGGTCACCCGCTCCAGCGTGGCATCGGTGCGCAGCGAGGCGATGACCTCGTCGGCGCCGCCGACATGGGTGTCGAACGCCGTGATCATCTCCTCCAGCGTCTCGCCCGGCTTGGCGTGGCCGCCCTTGAGAAACTGCGGCAGCGCACGCCGCAAGCCAATGTCTGCAAGACGCATCGCCTCGGCATGGTCGTCGGCGACGAACACGCTGCGCGAGGCCATGATGCGGGGTTCTGCCCCCTTGGGCAGCGCGTCCAGATAGGCGTCGATGACCGGATTCTGGATCTCTGCCAGCGTCGCCTGCGGCGCCTCCTTGGTCCGCGGCTGGGTGCGCGACAGCAACAGGCCGTCACCGGCCTTGCCGGCTCGGGCACCGCCCGCGACCGAGAACGTGGCCTGCCAGATCCGCTTATCCAGCTGCGGCCGCAGCGGATAGATTGTGTCGCCGCCCTCGAGCGGCTTGCCGACCAGGGCGGTGCGGACGACCTCCAGATTGCGCGCAAAAATCTCGTTGCGCTGGGCGCTGTCGAGACCGAAGGCGGCAAAGGCCGACGGATTGCCGCCGGTACCGACGCCGAGTTCGAAGCGGCCGTTGCAGATCAGATCCAGCACCGCGGCGTCCTCCGCCACCCGCACCGCGTTCTCCAGCGGCAGCGTGACGATGCCGGTGCCGAGGCGGATGCGCGAGGTTTGGGCTGCGACGTAGCCGAGAAAGGTGAAGGGCGACGGCAGGCCGCCTTCGCGCTCGTGGAAATGATGCTGGGCGATCCACGCGGAATCGAGGCCGGCCTTTTCGGCGCGAACGATCTGCTCGGCCGCGAAGCGATAGCGCTCGGCGGGCGAGGCCTCGTCCAATAGCCGCGTGAAAAATCCCAGGCGTTTCAGATTTGCAAAGCGTTGCATGCGACCCCTGTCGGGCGAGGATGGCCAGGCTGCCGATGATGTCGGTTACTGCTGCTCCAGACAAGCGGGCATTGCGCAAGGCTCATACGCAAGGCTGCCCGCCGGGATCGCCCCTGCACTGGACTTCGCTGGACGTTGGCTGGGCAGATTGCCTACCAGCTCGGCAGCACCGCGCCCTTGAACTTGGTCAGGACGAACTCCTTGACCTCCGGCGTGTGGTAGCTGTCGACGAGGATCTTGACCCAGGGCTTGTCCTTGTCGGCGGTGCGCACGGCGATCAGGTTGACATAGGGGCCCTTCGGGTCCTCGCGCACGATCGGATCCTTGACCGGATCGAGGCCCGCCTGGGTTGCATAGTTGGTGTTGATCGCGGCGGCGTCGACATCGTCGAGCGCGCGCGGCGCCTGCGCCGCGTCGACCTCGATGAACTTCAGCTTCTTCGGATTCTCGGTGATGTCGAGCACCGTCGGTTTGAAGCCGGTGCCGTCCTTCAGCTTGATCAGGCCCTTGTCGCGCAGCAGCAGCAGCACGCGGCCGCCATTGGTCGGATCGTTCGGGATCGAGACCTTGCCGCCCTCGGGGAGGTCGGCGATGGCCTTGTGCTTCTTCGAATAGACGCCGATCGGGAAGTTCACGGTCAGGCCGACGGCCTCGATCTTGTAGCCGCGGTCGGCTTTCTGGTTGTCCAGATAAGGCTGGTTCTGGAACGAATTGGCCTGGATCTCGCCGGCATCGAGCGCCGCGTTCGGCACGACGTAGTCGGAGAATTCGAGCAGCTGAATGTCGAGGCCCTGCTTGGCGGCGATCGGCTTCACCGCCTCCAGGATCTGCGCATGCGGGCCCGGCGTCACGCCGATCTTGATGGTCTCGGCGGTGGCTGCTGCCGACCAGGCGGCGAGCGCGGTTGCGAGGATCAGGGGGAAGCGAAACGACATCTTGGTCTCCATGGCACGGCGAGAATAATTGGAACCGTATTCGCTTCTCCGTCGGATGAAATCAATGAAATGGAAAACCAAACTTGCCGCCCGGCGCGGACGACGCTTCTCCGTTCGATCCGATGTGGGGAACAAACGCGCCTGCGCAAGCGTGAGGCCCAATCAGCCCCGGCGTATCGCCATGACCAAGCCTCGCCGCTTCCGGGCGGCGAGCCGGGTCGTGCCCCCAAGGGTGCTCCCCATCGTCATTTCGTCGCATGGCCCGGCAGTCACGCCGGCATTGCCGCCTCGTGCATGATGCAACATGATGGCCGCCGGCGACGATTTGTCTTCGCGGTGGAGGGTCATCTGATGAACGAGAACGAAATCCGGGGTCTGGTCGCGGAGGTGAAGCAAGGCACGCTGTCGCGGCGCTCGTTCATCCAGAAGGTCGCCGCGGTCGGAATCGCAGCGCCGATCGCGAGCCAGATCCTGCTCTGGCACGACGTGGCGATGGCGGATGCCACACTGCCGTACAAGCCGACCAAGGCCGGCGGCGGCGGCCCGCTCAAGCTGCTGTTCTGGCAGGCGCCGACCCTGCTCAATCCGCACTTCGCGCTCGGCACCAAGGACCAGATGGCCTCGCGCGTGTTCTTCGAGCCGCTCGCCGGCTGGGACAAGGAGGGCAACCTCATCCCGTGCCTTGCCGCCGAGGTCCCGACCAAGCAGAACGGCAACCTTGCGGCCGACGGCATGAGCGTCGTCTGGAAGCTGAAGCAGGGCGTCAAATGGCATGACGGCCAGCCCTTCACCGCCGACGATGTCATCTTCACCTGGCAATACGCCGCCGATCTCGCAACTGCGGCCTACACCACGGGATCCTACAAGGACATCAAGGTCGAGAAGATCGACGACCACACCGTCAAGGTGATCTTCAGGGCGCCGACGCCGTTCTGGGCCGATCCGTTCGTCGGCTCGGTCGGCCTGATCCTGCCAAAACATCATTTCGGCGACTATGCCGGCGCCAAGTCGCGCGAGGCACCGGCCAATCTGAAGCCGGTCGGCACCGGCCCGTACAAATTCGTCGAGTTCAAGCCGGGCGATTTGATCCGCGCCGAACGCAATCCCGACTATCACATCAAGAACCAGCCGCATTTCGACACGCTCGAGATCAAGGGTGGCGGCGATGCGGTGTCCGCGGCGCGCACCGTGCTGCAGACCGGAGAGTACGACTTTGCCTGGAACATGCAGGTGGAGGAGGAGGTGCTCAAGCGCATGGAGGCGGGCGGCAAAGGCAAGCTCGACATCACGCCGTCCGGCAACGTCGAGTTCATCATCCTCAACACGACGGACCCGTGGACCGAGATCGACGGCGAGCGCTCCAGCGTCAAGTCCAAGCACCCGACGCTGTCCGATCCGGCGGTGCGCCGGGCGATCAACCTCCTGATCGACCGCGACTCGATCCAGAAATTCATCTACGGCCGCGGCGGCATCGCCACCGCGAGCTTCGTCAACGCGCCCAAGCAGTTCAAGTCGCCCAAGCTGAAATACGAGTTCGACATCGACAAGGCGAACAAGATCCTCGACGAGGCCGGCTGGAAGAAGGGCGCGGACGGCATCCGCGAGAAGGACGGCAAGAAGCTCAAATACGTGTTTCAGACCTCGATCAACGCGCCGCGCCAGAAGACGCAGGCCATCATCAAGCAGGCCTGCCAGAAGGCCGGCATCGACATCGAGCTCAAGTCGGTCACCGCATCGGTGTTCTTCTCCTCCGACGTCGGCAATCCCGACACCTACTCCAAATTCTATGCCGACATGGAGATGTACAACACCACGCAGCCGCAGCCCGACCCGGAGCGCCTGCTGAACCAGTGCGTGTCCTGGGAGATCGCCACCAAGGACAACAAATGGCTCGGCCGCAACAACTCGCGCTATTCCGATCCCGAAGCCGACAAGGCCTACAAGGCCGCGCAGAACGAGCTCGACCCGGTCAAGCGCGCCGCGCTGCTGATGAAGGTCGACGAGATCTTCTGCGAAGCCCACGTGTTCCTGCCGCTGCTCTCACGCCCCATCGTCAACGCCGGCGCCAACAACCTCATGATCGACATCTCCGGCTGGGACACCATCACGTGGAATCTGGCGGCGTGGTATCGCGCCTGAAGGGGCTGGATCGACGCTCGTGTCCCGGACAAGCTGCAACGCGCATAGCGCGTTGCAGCGCAGAGCCGGGACCCAGGAGCGACACGGTCCAATGCCGCGACATGGGCCCCGGCTCTGCAGCGCACCACCCGGCCGATGCTTCGCATCGCCCGGGGCGCTGCGCAGCGTCCGGGGCACGAGAGCGGAGTGCGGCGCATGCTCATTCCACGTCTTCATTGCGATGCTCCAGTGCACATCCCAGCGGCGGTGCCGTAGGGTGGGCAAAGGCGCATAGCGCCATGCCCACGAATTTAAGCAATACGGGAGAGTGGTGGGCACGCTGCGCTTTGCCCACCCTACGAGATCGAGATTGTGGCACGCAGCTCAACCCGCAGACACGCCTTCGCCTTCTCGCGGCTCAATCCGCCCGAGCTTTGCTTCGTCGCTCCACCCTCATAGCCAAGAGGGCGCAGGGAAGGCCGGGTGCCAGCTGGCACCCGCGGTCTGCTGCGCGAATAATGCGCAAAGGAGACCGCACAGCAGCATACAGGTGTCGCCGATCACTCGGCCTTCCCTGCGCGATGGTCGGACGGCTTATGCCGTGATCTCCCGGGAGCCGACCTTTCCTTCTGGCCTCCCTCGCCCCGCGAATTGACGATGCCGTCTGCCCGGTTGGGCTCGCGCGCATCTCCGCAGATGCTTGACCGTAGCAACGACGGCCAGGACCACACGGTTTTGCCGTACGCACGGCCCGCTTGTTCGCCGCAGGGTTCGACGACGTTGTGCACGTTGCCATCGACCTGCCGGCGAGACGAACCTAACAGCGCCGCTCGTCGCACGCGGTTACGGACTCACAGGGACTACCCGCCCTGCCCGCACCTCTCATGCCGACGCTGCCGCGTCCACCGCAAGCCCGGCTCGCGACAGTGACGACACAAGATCGCCCCTCTTGGATGAGCCGGGATGGGCGACACATACGCCGAAACCGAATTTCGGTAAAGTGGAATATTTTTATGGGAAGGGGTTGACGGAGGGCGACACAGGGGCGGGGTTCTGCCCGCCGCCATCCTACACACTGCCTCCACTCAGGCTTCATCAGACACTTAGACGTTTGCGAAGAACGCCTGCACATTGATCTGACCGTCAGTGAGAGCCCGCTTCTCAGGTATTATTCGGCCGGTGGAATCAGCGCGAAGGCATTCTCTATACAGCGGCGCAGTGTAGCGAAGCGAAACCCATCTGGGTGTATCCAATGCGAGGGCAAGACGGGTTTCGCAAGTACTCTACCGTCCTACCTGCCCGCTCTCGTGACATTATCCCAGCCGTCCCCATCCTCTTTTCCACTGTGTGCTTCAGATCACAGCAGAATCACGCGCCCTCCCTTACAATGACCCAGCATGGCCGCAAACAAGGTAACGGCGGTACGCGTGAGGCTGCGGAGGCGATCGACAGCTAGGGGACTTTTGAGGCCGCCAGGGTGGAGAGCCCGGCGGCTTTTTTTCTCATTGCAATGCAGCACCTGAAAGCGTGGATGCCCGGGCCTTCGCGGCGCCGAAGGGGCTTCGGCCCGCAGGCGGGACAAGCCCGGGCATGACGACCTTGCAAAGATCCGAATGCGATGCTCATCGATCGGGCCGGCACCTGTCGCCTACGAACCACCCGCCCCCTTCCGCTCCTCCCGTTCTTCCTCGACCTGCCGCTCCGCTTCGAGCCAGAACTCCAGCTCGCGATTGCTCGGCCGGCCCGCCTGCTCCCAGAGCTCGTAGGCGCGTGCGCGCACCTGGCCGCGCCGCATCATGCGGCGGAGCTTTCGCTTCAGCTCCTCGGCAAAGCTGCGGAAACGCTGGCCGGTGGTTTCGTCCCTGACGAGCGCGGCCGCTCGCGTGGCGAGTTCGATCTGGTGCTCTATCTTTTTCTGCTCGTCCACCGCCGACACTGCCGAGGGAAAGGATTGTTGTCAGAGCCCGTGCTGTTCGGAGATTGAATTCCTTTCGGGGATGGTCTGTTCCCTCGACAACAGCGAGCGGGATGGGAGAGCGTAGGATGGGTAGAGCGAAGCGAAACCCATCGGGGGTCTAGATGACGTCGACGCATGATGGGTTTCGCAAGGGCTCTACCCATCCTACGCACCATCACATCGAGTCGACGCCGCTAGTGCCACGTCGTGTCGGCTTCGACGATCACCACTCTGATTTCCGGATCTTCCGCCGTGTTGCAGGTGCAGGGCATGCCCTCGCCGCAGCGGCAGCCGCCGAGCTTCTCGCTCCAGGCCCGGAGCGGATGGTTTTCGCAGACCCATCCCAGACCCTGGCAGAATGGGCATTTCTTGTCGGTCACAGCGTATCCGGCGTCCGCAGCGTGTTCGACTTGTCCTCGTTGCGCAGCTCCTGCTCGGCCGCGTTCCAAAATTCTTCTTCACGGCCTTCGGGCTTGCCGGCTTGCTCCCACAAGCGGTGCGCGCGTTCTCTGATCTCTTGCTCGGTCGGGTCGGGCAATTCTCGTCTCCTCTGGTGAAGCACGGCCCACCCTGGGGGGTATGGGGGGCTTGGAGGCGGGCCGTGCAGGCCAGCGATCGGCGGCGAGGCTGACCCGCGGATTCAAGCTTCGATCGTGCGCGGGAGTTCCTAATCGCGCGCGCCCGGGCGACGACGTCCTCATCAATACCTTGAGACAGGAAAGAACAGGGCGCCCAGCCAGAACAGGAGCCACTCGGGCAACGCCCCAGGCTCTCAAGAAGGCCAGGCGGCCGCCATCACCGGGATCACGACCGCACATCCCAGGCCGCAAAAGTCAGGACACCAGGCAGGTCGTGCAATGTCTCGGGAGGATGGAGATGCGAAGCTCGGGGATATTGGTAGCGGGAGAGGGGATCCGCCACCACATTCCAAAAGAACAAAATCCTACGCAAATTCAAAGATTTATCTGGATCGGAGGTGCGAGCCCGAGCGGGATACATCTCTTCCGGATGTAGCACCTTCGCCGCGCCTTCAGGAAAGACACGGAAGGCGGTCAGACCAGGATCGTACCACGTCGGGAAATTCGGCTTCTGTCTTGAACCCGCACAAGCGCCGGAATTCGCTCGACCAGGTCGACCGCGCCTTGGCGTGCATCACGTCCCGCTCGTATGGGATCGCATCCCACAGTCCAATGCCACGATACAGTGACAGCGTCTCGAGTCACTCAGCCTTGTGGACGAGCGTTGTCCCGAATAAGCCCCTTCGACATGCCCCCTCGACCATTCGACCGGATTTCGCGTGCAGTTAGTTGACCTGTCACTGCGTTGTTGCGCTACTCTCGAAGGGCTTGTTTTCGGCGATGAACCTCGCCGCCAACACCAAGGCCCCCATCGAAAACTCCTTTCCGTGCGCGGCAATCATACGCTCGGAGAGCTCCGCCAGTTCCTGGAAGAAGTGATCTTTGCTTGTGGCTTCGCTTCGCGCTTCGGTGGCTGTCATGAACTTACTCCTGGAGCTCGCGGCAAGGCTCGTCGCCCAGCACGCCGTTACTTGAAGATTTGCGGCGGGAACGTCACGATTGCCGCCTCGCCGCCATGTGTTCCGACCGCAAGATGCTGGCCGTCGTCGGACCAGCGGACGGTCTGGACCGCGCTCCGGCCCGGCGGTTTGACGACCAGTTCGTCGGGTTCGCCAATCCTGGCAACGACGACCCTGCCGTCGGTGTATCCTGCCGCGACCAACGGACGTCCCGGATGCATGTCCACTGCCTCGACAAGTACGAAGCCACCGCGGCCGGTGCCAACGCTCGTCGGCTGTTCGCCACCGTCGTCGAAACTGGAAAGGTCCCATGCGATCATGCGGTAGGCTCCGCTCGTCACGAGAACGCGGGAGTCTGCACTCCACGAAAGAGACCGGACGCTTGCAGGATAGCTCGGAATCCGAACGGTGCGCGCATCGGAAAGGCGCAGCAATACGATACCTCCTTCTGCGACGGACATTGCCAGCCAGCTTCCATCGGGACTCCAGGCCAAGCTGGAGATGACGCCCAAAGCCATTGTAGCGGTGGGCTCAGGTCGGGGTCCGAAGGCACGCACAAGCAGACAACCGTCAGCTCCTATCGCGAAGCTCCGACCGTCTGGCGAGACGGCGATCGCGGACGAACGCCCTCCCGCACGCTCCTGAAGCCATCCGACCTCGCCGTTGGAATCGCAGAATATGACCGACCCGTCGGAAGCAGCCAGAATACCTCCGGCATGCACCGGGGCAACGAGATCGATCGGGGGCGCTAATTTTGCGGCCTGTCGCGTGACGCCGGATGCCGACACGTGCAGCAACTGACTGCCATCGCTTGCGATGAAGCCCTCGGGCTCGATCGAGGCGAGATGAAGCGAAGCATCGCTGATGACGACTTTCGTCAAGGGCGGGACCGGATTCCGCCGTGGCGAGATCGTCGGTCGACCGCCGTCCAAGGCCATACGATAACGGTCTTTCGGCGGTTCGCTGTCGGCCAGCGGAGCGATGGCCAGAGAGCCATCGGCAAGCGCGAACGCCACTGCCTGTCCCGCAACGTCGAACGCCGCGTTCGTAACGGGCGCTCCCATGGTCCAATGCCGACCAAGGAAGTCATAGAGCGTAGCCGTCTCAGCTTCCATCGTGTCCATCGGTCGTCTCACCTGCCGGTCGCAATACATCTGTCGAGTTCTTCAAGGCGTCGTTCCAGCGCGGCGCATTGGGCGTCGCATGCTGCCATTCCGGCCTTTGCTTCTTTCCAGCGCTCGTGCGCTTCCTCGATAATTTGGGCGAATGCATGCGAATCGCCCGTCGCCGCGATCTCCTGCTCAATCCTCTGAATCTCGAACTCTGCTCCACCGGCAAGCTGACGGTTCAGAAGGTTCCACGATTGAGCGGCCGACATCTGCTGAACGACGAGCAACCGCTCCTTCAGCATCTCGACAAGAACCTCCGGATCGACACTCATGCGCTCGGCTCGATTTGATCAAGGATCCGCTGGAGACCCCGGGCATCGGACACGAAGTGTTGCTGCGCGTCATTGACGTAAGATTGGACCGAGTCCCACAGATCGACCCTCAGCAACCGCGCCGGATCGCCCATCATCGTCTCGATGGTCTGGAGACCGAACTGATGCCGCAAGCCGATCCCCTGCAATACGAAATCCGACAGCTCGCGTGCATGCGTTTCGACGAACGGCCGCAGCAGCGGATGTACGCCGTAGCTAATGCCGCGCTTTGCGAGCTCGGTCTCGATGAACAAGATGAAATGCCGCACCAGCAAACTTTGGCTTTCGCCAACCAGGTGCACCACGAAAGTGACGTCGCGGTCGGCGCGCGCAAGGATCTGCGAGGCCAGCGTCGCCGCGGGGGCCGGACCTTTCCCGCTCTTTTGCTCATCCCAGACAGCCGCCATGAAAGGCTCCCCGATCGCTAGGTCCGGGAACGGTATTGGTGCAATTTGCGGTACAGCGTAGCGCGCGAGAGCCCCAGCTTTTCCGCCGCAGCCGCAATATTGCCGCCGGCGTTTGCGACGGCCCTCTCGATCGCACGCCGCTCCATCTCGTCAAAGCGCGCGATCTCGTCGCCCTCCGATCCCGTCGCGCTGTTCTCCGACTGCACCGACATTGAGGGAGGTTGAGCCGGCGTGACCTCCACGAAATCCTCTGGCAGGTCTCTGGGCGTGACGATGCCGGTTATCGTCATCAGCACCAGGTTCTCAATCAGATTGCGCAGCTCGCGAACGTTTCCCGGCCAGGAATAGCGGCGCAGCAACTCCATCGTGGCCGCCTCGAAGCGCAGCGGCTGGGTGCTGTAGATCGTAGCGAATTGCCTGTTGAAGTGATCGATCAGGATCTCGACATCGCCCAGCCGGTCGCGGAGTGGCGGGATGGTGAACTTGACGACGCCAATCCGGAAGTACAGATCTTTCCGGAAACGTCCCTCGGCCACTTCCTGCTTCAGGTTCCGATTGGTCGACGCCACCAGCCGGACGTCCACCGGGCGCGCCTTGCTGTCACCCAGTCTGTACACCGCGCGCTCTTCCAGCACACGGAGCAGGTAAGGTTGCAGGTCCATCGGCATCTCGCCGATCTCGTCCAAGCTGAGCACGCCCCCATTGGCAAATTCGAATCGCCCGGGCCTTCCCTCGCGCGTAGCGCCGGTATAGGCGCCCGGCGCATGCCCGAACAATTCGCCGCCGAGCAACTCTTTCGAAACCGCACCGCAATTGAAGGCAACGAAAGGCTCCTTGCCGGTCTTCTGACTGGCGGCATGAACCAAGCGGGCGAAGAGTTCCTTGCCGACGCCCGTCTCGCCCTCGAGCAGGATTGCTGTCCGGCCGAGCGCCGCCCGCTCGATTTTCTGCACCACCTCAAGCAATGCCTCGCTACATCCGACGATTGCTTCCTTTGCCGACATCAGGGCGGCGCGGGTTGTCGGCGACATCTCGGATGCAGCAGGATTAATCCGCGGCTTCGAAGCAAGCACGAGCATTGCGCCCTTCACGACCCCGTCAACGATTAGTGGCTCGATCCGCTGCTCGCGCAGCTCCTCGGGCAACCCCTCGGCCAGGTCTTTTCCCAACAGGCCTTCGCGACTTGGAAGAATCTGTGACCCAATGCTCAACTCACGAGACTGCGCGAGCCGCCGCCAGCGAGCCGACGCCATGTCGTTGTGATGGACCACTCGGCCAAAGCGATCCAGGATCACCACGCCGTCGGCGCTGCCCATCCCCGGCATCCGAGAGATGCTCGCCTCGAGCAGCAGTATTCTCTCGAGCCGGATCTTTTCCGAGAGCGCAAGCTCGATATGGTTGGCGGCGATCACCGCCAATGCGACGTTGTGCCGGTGAAAGATCGCCTGTGGTCCGGAAAAATCGATGATGCCGATGATGCTGCCGTCGATCGGGCTACGAATGGGGCTGCCGACGCAGGTCCAGGCCTTGATGCCTTCGGAGAAGTGCTCCGCCGCGTGGACATGGACCGGCTTGCCCGTGACGAGCGCCGTGCCAATGCCGTTGGTGCCGGTCACCGTCTCGCCCCAATCGGCGCCGACTTCGAGGCGAATATCGTGCCCCGCATCGATCGTCCGCTGGTCGCCGCCGACATCGAGCACGACGCCGTTCCTGTCGGTGATGACCAACATCGTGGCCGCATCGCCGAGGACATCCGCCACCCGGCGAAACGTCTGAGCGCTGGAGCCGAGCAGATCGTCGTTCTTCAGACGCAGCTCATAGAGATCGTCCGGCGAGGCGATGAGACCGCTGCCCTTGCAACGGGCATCGACGCCCGACTGGATGCTGCGCTGCCACGACTCCTCGATGACGCCTCGCACCAGCGCGTCCTCGCGCTTCGCGTCCCCGAACGTCAGGAAGTTTTCCCACGCTCTGTTGGTCTCTCGTTCATCGTAGGGCCGCCCCTGCTCCGCATCAGTCGCGTCCGGAACTTTGTAGCCTTCCAGGGAAAACGGCGGCTTAGCCATGAACGTTTCCGTCAGCATTGGGGCACCAAATCTGAATGGGCAAACACAGCTTGATCGGCAGAAACGACATGAGCCGGACCCGATCGAGATCGATATCCCGCAAGGTCCAGGTCGTGGAGACTATTCGATGCTTCTGGCGATCGCGTCCAAGCCGAGACGATTTGAGATGACCTGCTCCAGCTGCGCCTCCGACGTCTCATCGGGGACGCTCACGCCTTCCAGGTCGATCAGGACCTTGTACAACTCGTCGTCCAGCGGATCGAAGATCCCGTTCTCGCGCGTCGCCAGCGCGAAGTGGCGCGATCGGCCGCTGCCGCGCAGCTCGCCGACAAAATGGAGTTGCCGGCCCGAAGCGAGATCGGCGATCACGACACGACCATTAAAGCTGATCCGCACATAGGGCTCGAGCTCTTTTGGCCGCGCCGGAGACGTGGACCAGAGCTTGCCCGATGGCTCAGGCTGTGAAGGAGGCTTCGGATTGCGCAACTCCTGCCAACGCCCGAGCGTCAGATGATTGGCGAGCGAGTTGATGGTGGTGCGGTTCTTCTGAAGGAAGTCCTTCGCCGCCACCTCTTCGCGGTGCGGACCGTCGCGTTTGGAGATGATGTAGGCCATGTCCCGCTTCCTCCTGCCCGGCTAGTCGGATGTCCGTGAAGGCTTGTTACACGCCTCCTTCGGCTCATGCCGGAGCTTCCAAGATTGTACCGCGTTCCGGATCGTTGTCACCTAAGATATCCCGACCGCTTCGAGCCTGAAGCGGTGCGGCGGAACATGAGGCGTCACGCCTCATGCGCGGCCAAGCTTCTCTGCTCCGCCGCCGAGTGCCGGTCCCTGCGTCGGATCGGTGTATTGCGGCACGTCCGCAACCAGCGTGTTGGTGGTCAGGACCAGCGTGGCGACGGAGGCTGCGTTTCGAAGCGCGGTATACGTCACCCTGACGGGGTCGACGATGCCGGCCGAAACCATGTCGATGAAAACGCCGTTTGCGGCGTCGAATCCGACACCCGTCCGCGAGCTTTGCAACTCGGCCACGACTTTCTGCGCGTCATGCCCCGCATTCCGCGCGATGAAGGCCGCAGGACGCGACAAGGTTTCACGCACCAGCCTGATGCCTTCACCCAGATCGCCATTGATGTTGCCGAGCGTGCGCGCCACCACCGGCGCGCACTGCGCCAATGCCGTGCCACCACCGGGTACGATGCCCTCCTCGGCCGCGGCCCGCGCCGCGCTCAACGCATCGTCGATCAGCTGGATCGTACGCTTCTGCTCGACCGGCGTGACGCCCCCCGCAAAGATGACCGCGGTTCCGCCCGACAATTTGGCGAGGCGCTCCTTGAGCTTGTCCTGCTCGATGTTGGGCGGTGCCAGATCGTGCTGCTTGGCCACCTGCTGGCGCCGGGCCGCAATCGCCGCATCGTCGCCACCGCCCCGTATGATGACCGTTTCACGCGCACTCGCCCGCACCTGCCGCGCGGTGCCGAGATCGCCGATGCCGATCTCCTCCAGCCTGCCGCCAAGCTCGCGGGCGATGACCCGCCCGCCGGTGATGATGGCGAGGTCGTCCATCATCGCCTTGCGCCAGTGGCCGTAGTCTGGTGGATTGACCACCAGCACCTTGCCGCGGTTGCCATCGCCCAGCAGCGTGACGACGACCTCCGGCGCGATCTCCTCAGCAACGATGACGAGCGGCCGTCCGGTCGCGGCCACCATCGCGCGGACCGGTGACAGTTCGCTCGGCGTCCTGATCTTCAGATCGGTCAGGAGAATGTAGGGCTGATCCAGCACCACTTCCATCTTCTCGACGTCCGTCACCATATGGTGGGAAATGTAGCCGCGGTCGAACGACATGCCTTCGACGACCTCGAGCGTCGTGCTCGTCGTCAGCCCGTATTCGGAACTGATGATGCCGTCCTTGCCAACGCGCTCGACCGCCTCGGCGATCAGACCGCCCAGGTGAGCGTCGGTCGATGCGATCGTCGCTACCGCCTGCAGGGTCTTGCGATCCGTTACGGCGACCGCCGCACCCTTCAGGGTTTCGACGACGACCTCGACAGCCCGGTCGATCCCCTTGCAGAGATCGACAGCCTTGGCGCCTCGCTCCAGGGCCACAACGCCGCCTTGAATGAGGCCGTTCGCGAGCACCATCGCCGTCGTCGTACCGTCACCGGCGACTTCGTTGGTCTGCATCGAGACCTCGCGCACCACCTGTGCGCCCATGTTCTCGAACCGGTCCGGCAGTTCGATCTCGGAGGCGATGGTCACGCCGTCTCGCGATACGATGGGCGTACCGATCGGCCTGTCCACCATCGCGTTCATGCCCTTCGGACCGAGCGTCGATTCGACCGCGGCGGCGAGCTTCTGGACCCCGCGCGCGAGAGCACGGCGAGCTTCGATGTCATGCAGCAGAACTTTTGGCATTGCGCTTCACTCCCACGTGGTCGTCTCTTGGTTGTCAGCTCGGGCGGGCTTGCTGTCCGCTCCGTTGGCGCTTGCAGGCGCTTCGTGTAGCGGCCCGGCCTCACACAAGCGCGGCGGAATATGTCTTCAGGACTGCCGGTCCCACAGCCTGCGCGGCACAACCACTGCCGCAGCCACCGCATGGCCCCGGCGTCTGGCTCGACCGATCCCCATCGACCTCGCGATAGCGGACCGCGAGGAGCCCTCTGCACAAGGAGCTGTTGAACTCCATGTTGATACGCACGCCTCGCAACCGCTGCAGATACGAGACCATTTCGTGTCGCTTGATGGTGCATCCATCGTAGGTGACAAAGGCGCGATCGCCGGCGAGATTGGCGAGGTTCCGCTCGACCAGAAGCTCCCGATAACGCGGCTTCTGGCGGGCAATTTCCTCCGAGTCGAAGTTGATCGCGTCAAACGTGCTCAGGTCCATCCGGCAGATCGCCGGATCCTCATAACCCAGCCCCCGCAATGCCAGTATCATGGTCTCCTGGCGCCGTTCGAATGCCTTGCGGCGAAATTTCTCCCGCAGCTCGTCAAGCGACCCGCCGGCCGCGAAGTCCTTGAGTGCATCACCAAACGACATGCCTTCGCGGACACCCTTGTTGATCTCCTCGGCGACCATGTGATCTCGAAGCTGCGGACGGGCCTCGCGAACCCACGGCAGCGAGGATACCGCCCGGCGCATGTCATCGGCCATCAGGAAGGCGAAGCTCGCCGAACACCAATAGGTCGGCAGACGAAAGACGATCTCGACGCCGTCGTCATGATCGACGGAGACTTGCTCGACAAATCCGAGCTCGGTAACCGACTCGTCCAGCTCGGGATCCGTCACCATCGCAAGGCGCTCCCACACCTCGCCGGTCTTACGATCATGCTGATGTTGGAGCGCGCTCATGATGTCTACTCCGCCGCAGTCGCGTGAACCTGCTGTGCAAGCTTCGCCTTCTGCGCCTCGACGTCGACGCCATAGAGGCGCGCCGCATTGAGGCCCAGAATCTTCCGCTTCGCCTGGGGGGTGAGGTCGACGCCGTGCTCCTGCTTCAGGTCTTCCGGCAGCTCGAAGTTCCAGAACTTCTCGACCAGCCAGCGAGGCGTCCAGATCGCGTAATCGCTGCCGAAGAGAATCTTGTCCTCACCGACCCAAAACAGAAGCTCGCTGATCACCTCGGCGAAATAGCGCGGACGCCCGTGGATGAACGGCAGCGCCACCGCCAGGCCGCCATAGACGTTGGTCTCCTGCACGGCGATCCAGCAGAAATCGTCGAGTCGCGGCAGGCCGCAATGCTCGATGATGAAATTCAGCCCCTGGAAATCGGTCGCGGCATGGTCGACGTCGTGAACATCGAAGGCATCCTTGTCCAACGGAATGATCGTCGGCCCCTTGTGGACGTGGATGTTGGTGATCCCCAGCTTCTGGCAAAGTTCGAAGCAGCGATAGGCGTTGGGATCCGTAAGCTTCCAGCCACGCGAGTCGCCCTTCCACTCGGCCGTATAGAGCTTGACGCCCTTGATGCCGAACGTCTCCTTCATGTAGTGGATATACTCGAGCGCCTTCTCGCCATCCCGCGGGTCGAACGCGCCGTTGACGATGAAGCGGTCCTTGTACCTCTTCGCCATCTCGGCATTGCGATCGATGGTGTTGAACCCGTTCTTGTAGAACTCGGTCAGGTAGGTCGACTGAACGACGGCCATGTCGTCCGGACCATCGACGAACAGATCGTGGTACATCTGATCGGCACTGTATTTCTCGAACTGCTCCTTCGGCCAGAGCTTGTCCTTCGGGCTGAGCGAGGTGTGATAGGCGTAGAAGCAGTCGATGAACTGCTTGCCGTGGATGTTGAGCTGGTTGGCCGGGCTACCGTCCCAGAAATGGGTGTGGCCGTCGATTACGAAAACTTCCTCGCCGCTGGGAGTGATGAACATGGTGATCTCCAGGAATTCTTGGTTAGCTCTATTCGATCAATCGATGCGCAGTCGTCGCGCTTGAACGGTTCGAGAAGAGGTGGGGCCACGAAGCGGCCCCACCCAGTCAGGGAGAATGGAGCTCACTCGATGTATTCGAAGACCTCGTCCATGTTGCCGAACAGTGTCACCGTGTTGTCGTCGATGCGCACCATCCGGCCGTAGTGGGTCGAGGTATTCACCTCGAAGATCTCGGCAGTCATTTCCTTCCCGAGAATTTCGCTGATCTCGTCCATCTTGAAGATCAGCTTGCCCTCGCCGTCGATGCGGATCAGCGCGGGCTGGTAGGTCACGGTGACGTTCGGCTTCTTTCCCATGAACTCGGCGATGGCTCGCGCCTCGACGCTGTCGTTCATTGTGACGCCGCACTGATGGGAAATCGTTTGCTCGAAACGAAGATCTCCCATCTTCTGAAAGATGTTCTGGTTGGTCGCAGACCTGGAAACGACGGACATTGCAATTTACTCCTTGGGAAGGGTGAGGCCGAGCTCGCCGAGAATTTTCTTGATCCGTTCGACCGACTGCGCACGGGCATCGGCGTATTGCGCCGGCTTCGAGTGCGGTTGCGACCAGATCGGCTGAAGGCCGGCCGCCGCCTTGTTCGCGAGCGCCACATGCTTGTTCACCCAGCCCTGGAACAGCTTCTTGTTGTGGGCTGCATGCTGGTTGTCGGTCACCAGGAGGTGCATCAGATCGATCGTGTTGGCGAGATTGCGCTCGTAATCCGCTTCCGCGGACGAAATCACCGGCGGGGTGATGAAATCGCCGTTCGACGAGGCCACTTGCATCAGGAAACCGCTGCGGAACAATTCGCCGACGAGTGGCTCGAACACGATGTTCGTGGCGAAGTACTGCTCGAGATAGTCGGGCGAGCCCATGATCGATTCGATCGCTTCCCGGGTACCTTGCCAGCCCTTGTCTTCGAGCCAGGCGCGCTTGCCTGCCGCGTCGTCGAAGCCCGGAATGTCCATTCCGATCTCGGCCAGATAGAGCGTGATGTCCTGGGAAAGGCGGAGCTTGTACGACGAGTTGGTCAGCGTCGCGTTGTTGATCATCTGGGTGTAGCCGTAGCGCTGAGCCTGCATCAGCGACGTGCCGAGGCCGAACTCGGCATGCTTCCAGGCGCCCAGATGGTTCTGCAGGATCTTGATCCAGGCCTTGTCGAAGCTCTTCGGTGCGCCGGACTTGCGGCCGTTGGCGATCACCGCCTGCACCATCGCCTCGATCCTGGACTGCCGCTGGTAGTGAGTGCGCTCCCACTCCTGGTCGGGGGCGCGGAAGGCATGCCAGTTCGAGCTGAGCGCCGCCGTGTTGTCCTTGGTGTAGGCACCCTTGCCGTTCGGAAAGGCGATGATCCAGTCCTGCAACAGGTAGCGTTCCGGGTCGGGTTGGACGTCGACCGTCACGTCCTCGTAGTGCGTGGCTCGCTTGCTGCGCGGCTCGAAATACCGATATTTTCGGCTATCCGAGTCCGGGAACACCGCAGAACCTGCTGCACCGGATTTGGCTGATTCAGTTTGAACGGCAGTCATGGTCGTCTTCCTCCTCCTGTTGTCGGGCTTTATGATTGGTCGCTCGGCGGTCAATGCCGCCCTAGTTGTTGGCTGGCGTGAACTTGTCGAAGAAGGTTCGGTCTGACTCGACGTCGTTCATCTGCAGTACCGGCGTCAACGCCTCGATCATCGGCGATGGTCCGCAAGCGTAGACGTCGACGTCTTCGCCATATCCGGCGCCGCGAAGGTGTGATCCGACCGCTTCGTGCACGAAGCCCTTCGCTCCACTCCAGGCCGTATCGTCCGCTGCATGGGAAAGAACGGGGACGAAGGTGAACTCCGGATGGTTGGCTGCGAGCTCGGCGAAGCGATCGAGATAGAAAAGGTCGCCCTGCGTTCGAGCTCCGTAGAAGAAATACACCGGGCGCACTTCTCCCGAGCTGATGTGATCATGCAGGATGGACCACAGTGGCGACATCCCGGATCCACCACCGACCAGGATCATGGCTCCGGTTTTGTTTTCTCGTCGGAAGCAGGTCCCGTAAGGTCCTTTGATTCCGACTTCGGTTCCGACGACAAGGTCTCCGTCGAGTCGTGAGGAGAAGCGTCCGTTGGGGTACTTCTTGATGATGAACGCGAGTTTTTGGCTTTCGCCCGGCGGATTTGCCATGGAAAACGAGCGCGTAATCGTCTCTGGTCCCGGGAGCGTGATGTCGACATATTGACCCGCCCAGAACTTCAGAGGTTGCTCCAGCGTGATCTCGAGGAGGCGGATGTCATGGGTCAGCGCAGCGACGTTCGTGACCGTGCCCGTGAAATCCTTGACGGGGATCGATTTCGACAGCACCTCCTCATCATAGTTGAGCAGCTCCACCTCAAGATCCGAATAGGCCAAAGTCCGGCAGAGCAGGATGTAGTCCTGGCCACGTTCCATCTCATTGAGCGCAAACGTGGAGTATTTCTTCAGCTCCACGTCCCCTCCGGTAAGCACGCATTTGCACGCCGAGCACTGTCCTTCCTTGCAACCATGCGGCAGCGCGATCCCTTGGCGAAACGCGGCGTCGAGAACGGTCTCGTTCTCCTCGACCTCGAACTCTATGCCAACCGGCTGCAGGCGAACGACATTCGTGGGCGCGCCCATAGGGGGCCTCCTCAAACCAACGCTTCATATCTTCCGGGGAACGATCGGGAAGGAGCCGGCCGAAGCCGGCCCCTTCGGTCTCGCTTAGTTGCAGGGATTGATCGTGAATCCCTTGCGGTAGTCGGCAAGATGAGTCTCGCGGTCGGCCGGGCTCATCTCCCGCAGCGTCTGCAGCGGGCTCTTGAGGATGTGGCCGCGGACATCGTCGAGCGTCCACATTTCCTTCTGGTCGAACCGCAGGTGCGGCTGGGCGACCAGCGTCTTGCCGTCCGTGCGCACGAAGCCGAGATCCTTGATGGCGTCGGCGATATCCACGTTGTGGTAGACGCTCTCCCACTCGCGACGGCCGCTGAACCGTCCCATCGCCGGGGTCGGACGTCCCTGGTACTCGCCAGCGAAGGCTTCGACCGCCGTCCAGCGGTCGAGCTCATGGGCGAAGGTGTGCAGCTTGCCGTCGATCTCGTCGGTGACCATGTCCTCACGGATCAGGCATGGAACGAGGCACGACCAGCAACGATGCGGATAGACGTAACCGACATCGCTATTGAACAGGATGTTGGTCTGGCCGCGATGCGACAGCTTCTCGTACCATTTCCAGAACTCGCCGAACTGCGCGTACCAGCCCGGATATTTGTGCTCGAACCACTCGAAGTCCTTGTCGGTCTGGGCCTCGATGCGCCAGAAGTTCGCCGACCAGCCGACTGCGAAGAATTGCGCGACCTTGTGGACGTAGTGCTTCTCGGTCAGTCGCTTCCAGGCGGTCTGGACGTCGTCATGATGGATCTTGATGCCGTATTTCTCGAGGGGCAGCATATAGGTCCGGTAGTAGTCCTCGAAGATCCAGCGGTGCCACATCTCCGCATACGATTCCTTGTTCTTGTCGCGGTTCGTGGTTCCGTATTCGATGAAGGTGCCGATCGCCGCATCGACGATGGCATGGTTCTGCCAGAAGGCATACCGCATGTCGCGTTCGAGCAGCAGGTGGTTCTCCGGCTCCTTCAGCATCGACATCAGCATCGAGTGGCCGTTGCCGATATGGCGACTCTCGTCCGACTGGACCGACAGGAACACGGTCGGCAACGCATAGTCGCCATTCCGGGCCGCTTCCGACGGCATCGCGACGAACAGCGTGTTGGTGAAAGCGGTCTCTGCGACCACCGTCAGGTAGACGTTCGCCGACGTGATGGCGTCACCGGTGATGAAGCCCTCGCCGAACTGCCGGCCGATCGTGGTGGCGTAGCACTTGCCGAACGCCTCCTCGGTGATGTCGAATCCGGCCGGGTCGATGTAGTTCTCCATGTACCATTTCTTCAGGTTCATCTGGATGGTCGAGTGACGGAACTCGTCGACCATCTGCATCGTGAAGCCGGTGCGGAGATCCTCACCCGGGGCCAGACGGCCGACCATCGCCATGGACCGTGCGGCGGAGATTTCCGGGAACGGAATGATCGCCAGGAACAGCTTCATCCACTCGACCCATCGCGGCTCGACGTTACGGAACATGTCGCCGCGGAGCGCCGCGTCGAGCGCGCCGTAGACGCGATTGTCCTTTTCCTCCTGCATCGGGAAGTAGGAGCGGAGGACCTGCTTCATCGGATCCTTCGGCGCCTTCGTGATCTTGTAGTCCGTGGGGAAGGTCATCGCTTCCTGGACGTAGGACGGATTCCATCCGAGGTCTGCGATCTTCTTTGCAGCCTCACCCACGGAAATGCCCCGCTGGGCCGTGATCTTGTTGAGAGTTAAAGTTCCAGACATCTAGTCTTTCCTCCTGATCGGGTCAGAAACCACATCGATATTTTGCCTGCCCAGGCCCTCCACGGGCCGGGCAGTGCCTACCCGTGCGTTACGGGCCACCTCGCGGCCGCTTGCACGGCCGGACGCTTGATATCGGCAAGGGTCCTGGGACGACTGTGGAGCACTAGGAGGATGAGGCGGTCATCGGAGCGGCGGTCCTCCGATCGCAGTTGCGTCATCCCGCACATGATGTGCCCTTAGCTCGACGTCCCTTCCCTCGTTCTTTTCGCGGCTCGCCCCATACAGAGCAGTCGGCGTTCTTGTATCGGAAGCTTTGCAACGGTCGTGCCAGCGGTCGGGACGGCTCGCCGGATCGCTTCCGGCCGCGCGGAAGCGGAGATCGGCGCAAACGCAGGCGTTACAGCTGCGAGCCCGCGGACGAGGCCGATGCAAATTGCGACAGAAATTGCAGATTGAGAATCTCAGCAAACCAGAAGCGTAAGTTTGCGCCGCACTATTTGCATTGCAGCAGCGATCACGCACCCGGGCACTGGACATGCGTTATGGGGCGTTGATCCCCGCAAGGCCCGACCCAAGCTTCACGGCCCAGCGACAGGAATAGAGCGCGTAGCATTCGTGATCGCAGAACGACAGCCCGGTGCTGAGTTCTCTCAAATAGCCTGCATGGATTCGCGCACAGCAATGCATGCAAAGCGTCTTCGAACATGGCATCCTGCCATTCACCAGGACGAACCTCATCTGACGCTCCCAAGGCGAAGCCGTACGATGTTATTTGAGAGTTCTGCTCGGCCTATCCGGCCAACAAGCAGCGAAGCCATTTGCGATCGGCCTCATTACGTCGTTTGAACCGATCGACGCCCCTCCCGGAGCCCGGCGCCGTACGCCAGAGATGATGCCGGTGAAACGCAGATAGCGCGGCATCTGGTCCGGGGACTCTGGAAGCTTCGGCGCATTTTGCTTCCCCGCTGCGACGCAAATTGAGACGACGACGCAGAATGAGACTCTCAGCGCCTGCGTTTGGTTGCCTCGACGGCTTGGCGCACAAGCAGGTCAGGACGCCCGAGTATTTTGACCGAACGCCCTCCAAAACTGCACGCCCATCTCAGAGCGAGAGCCCTCGAAGTCCATCGCGAGCAAGTGCTTACCCGCGATGGATCGGGTTGGATCAGGTTCAGGGAATAAGCACTGCACGGCCGTGAATTTTGCCGGCATTGAGGTCGTGAAGAGCCTTGTTGGCATCGGCAAGGCGATACTCAGCTGTAGCGAGCTCGACCAAACCTCTGTCCGCAAGCGCCATCAACTCGGTCAACTCGGCCCATGTGCCGACCAGATTGCCGATAATGTTCTTCTCGGTAATCACCATGTCGACGGTCGGCACCCGGATGTCCTCACCATAGCCGACGACGTAATAGCTCCCCATCGGGCGGGTCATTGCCAGGCCCTTCGAGGTCGTGCCTTTCTCGCCGACAAAATCGATCACCGCTTCGGCACCGTTTCCAGCAGTCAACTCCAGAACGGCTGCCACTTCATTGCCGTCGGCCTTCACGAGGTGATCGGCGCCTGATTTTTCCGCTAGTTTCAGCGATGCCTCGGACTTGTCGACGACAATGATGTCGGCCGCACACATCGCTTTGAGGCACTGGATTCCGATGTGACCCAAGCCGCCCGCACCGATGACGACACAGAATTCGCCCGGCAAAAGGTGACGCGTGGCTTTCTTCGCTGCGCGATACGCCGTGAGACCCGCGTCCGCGTATGGCGCGACCTCCTTTGGCGCAAGCGTCCGCGGCAGAGGGACAATGTTCCGTTCCGAGGTGCAAAGAACTTCTGCATAGCCCCCGTTGCAATCGAGACCGGGAAATGTGCCGGGACCGTGCATGTCGAAGCCCCGACGGCAGGCGAGACACGTCCCGCCGGTGATCTTCGGGTGGACGATCACGGGATCGCCCTTCTTCAGCCCCTCGACCTCCTTGCCGACCTCCTCGATCCAGCCGGCATTTTCGTGTCCCATGATCAGGGGCAGCAGCTTGTCGCCTGTCGGATCCATGTGCGGCTTCCACACGCCTTCGATGATGTGAAGATCGGTCCTGCATACGCCCGCACCGCCAATGCGAACGATGACGTCGGTCGATTTCGTCAGCTTCGGATCAGGCACTTGTTCTTCGCTAACCCAGCGCTCGCCGGAAAGCTTTTCGTCATACGCTCTCAGTACTTGGGCTTTCATGTTGTCCTCCGTCCGCGGCGAACTTCATGCTCGCCTTCGCCGAGGCGGCTCAGCATTTTTCGTGCCAGCGAGCTTGCTCGAATGTCGCAACGCACCAGGGAATGCTTATGCTGAGGGCCCCTTGGGGCCGAGCGAGTGGACTGGCGACGACAAGGCCAGCCACCCAGGCGCTGTACGCGAGATTGCGGTATTCCAGATTAGCCTCCGCTTTGAGGCCGTGCCAGCAACAGCCTGCGCCCGCAATGCCGAAGCATAGGCTCGACGCATCCGGTTGATCGCGGGATCGCTGCCGACCTCTTGCTCACCGCCCCTGGAAGACCGCCGGGCGCCGCTCGACAAAGGACTGGATGCCCTCGCGCGCGTCGGCGCTCTTGAGCACACGGTCGCGGATCGCCGGAATGCAGGCGATCGCAGCCGCCTCACCCTGCTCGGTGTATTTCGCGGCCGCTTCCTTGGTCACCTGAATCCCAAGCGGTGCGTTGCGGGCGATGATTGCCGCGATCTCCATGGCACGGCCGATCTGCTGGCCGGCTGGAACGACCTCCTGAACGAGACCGATCTCGCGCGCACGCTGCGCCGTGAATTCATCGCAGAGGAAGAGGTGGTACATGGCGTTACCCCAGCCTGCGCGGGACAGATATCGGAAGTGCGCGCCGCCCAGGGGCGCGATGCCGCGCTTGGCCTCCATCTGGCAGAACCGGCTGTCGTCGGCGGCCACCACGATGTCGCCGGCCAGCATCAGCTCGATGCCGACGGTGTAGACGATGCCTTGTGTCGCGGTGACGATTGGCTTCTTGCAGCGCTTGGTGAGGCCGAAAACGTCGACATTGCCTTCCTTGACAGTCCGCTTCTCGGCATTCGGGCCGAAGAATTTCGGCATGTCGAGGCCCGCGGTGAAGTCCTTGCCTTCCGCGCAAATCACGCCGACCCAGTAGCCGTCGTTGTCGTGCAACTCGGTCAACGCGTCCGACAGCAGATCCATCATCTGTGGCGAGAAGGAGTTCTTCTTCGCGGGATTGTCGATGATGATCTTCAGGATGTGATCATGCGCCTCGGTGCGGATCGTGCCTTCGGTGGTCATGCGAGCGTCTCCTGTCTACCTGTCGTTCTTGATGGCGAGTGCGGTTCGAATGGCTGCGGCCCGCTCCGGCGGGAACGCCGCTGCGCCCTCCTGGAGAATGTCGAGGAAGGACAACACGCCGCCGCGAGAGCCCCAATTGCCCTCTTCGATGATGCGGAAATTGACCCACCAGCTCGGAGAGGGCTCCTTCATCTCGCAAGCATCGGCGAGCGCCCTCAGCACATTGCGAATGACGGCGGCTCGATCCTCGCGGGTCCAGCAGCAGTCCATCACGACGACGTCCACCACCATGACGTCGCTCGGCTGGTCCGAGAGCAGCTCTCCGCCGTGCGCGATCATGTCGAGCGGGCGCTCGAGGAAATGCACCTGGTAACCTCGCCGCGCCTGGGGAACGAGCCGGCCGACCTCCGGCACCAGCACGGCGTCCGTCAGCGTCTTGGCAAGCACCCGGCGCTGCTGACCGGTCAATCGGCCTTGCGGGGTCATCACATGGATAAAGGTCATCTTGAGCTCTCCGGCTGACTATGTCACGTGACATACACCCACACGGCGCTAGCTATGTCAACTGTCATATTGTAGCGTCGGACGACGAGGTGCCCGATGACGTCCGATACGAGAGCGAAAATGGTGGCCGGGGCCGCCGATCTGATGAGCCGCCGCGGCGTGAATGCGACGAGCGTACGGGAGGTCGTGCGCCACACCGGCACGCCGCGCGGATCGATCAGCCATCATTTTCCCGGGGGCAAACGGCAGCTCATCGAAGATGCCATTGTCTTTGCTGGCACCCAGGTCAGCGGTCCCCTGCGGCATCTCACCAGCGAACGGGGGGCCATGGCCGGCCTGCGCGCCTTCATCACGCTTTGGAAGAGGACGCTGGAGCAGACGAATTATCAGGCCGGATGTCCGATCCTGGCAGTTGCCGTCGAGGAATATGTCAGCGATCCCTCCGATCAGGAAACCGCCGGCGGACAGGCGATCCAGCGCCATCTGCTTGATCTCGCTCAGGGCATCTTTGCGGACTGGCAGCAGATCCTGTCCAACGCGCTGAAGCAGGAAGGCCTCACCGCGTCGCGCGCACGGCGGCTTGCCACGCTGATCGTCGCATCGGTCGAAGGTACGGTCGCCATGTG
The DNA here is from genome assembly GCF_002936975.1 of Bradyrhizobium sp. AC87j1. Taxonomy (NCBI): domain Bacteria; kingdom Pseudomonadati; phylum Pseudomonadota; class Alphaproteobacteria; order Hyphomicrobiales; family Nitrobacteraceae; genus Bradyrhizobium; species Bradyrhizobium sp. AC87j1. The sequence continues at coordinate 26,986 of NZ_PTFE01000043.1, read as the reverse complement.
CAGGGCTGCGCGTAGCGCCCAACCCCTGGAGGAGGTCAGCCACGAGCTCGAGCTCCTGCTGAAGGGCGCAATCGACAAGCCATAGCGTCGAGAAAGCGAGAGCCGCACAGGTCAACGTCAGGCTCCCTCGTCAAGCGCCACCAGTTCGCGCTTTCTGCGCAGCGTCGGCAACAGCGGTCCGATCAGCAGCACCAGAGCAAGCGCGAGGCACACCGCCGAGATCGGCCGCGTCACGAAGGTGCCGAGATCGCCCTGCGAGAGGATCAGCGACTTGCGCAGATTGTTCTCCAGCATCGGCCCGAGCACGAAGGCCAGCACCAGCGGCGCCGGCTCGTAGCCGAGCTTGCGCATGAAATAGCCGATGATCCCGAACGCGATCATCACATAGACGTCGAAGACGTTGTTGCCACTGCAATAGACGCCGATAATGGTGAAGAGGATGATGAGGGGGAAGAGGATGTTGTAAGGCAGCTTCAGAAGCTGCACCCACATGCCGATCATCGGCAGATTGAGCACCAGCAGCATCAGATTGCCGATATACATGCTGGCGACGATGCCCCAGAACAGCCCGGGGTTCTGCGTGATCATCAGCGGTCCCGGTTGCAGCCCGTGAACCACGAAGGCGCCGAGCAGCAGCGCCATCACCACGTTGGGCGGAATACCGAGCGTCATCAGCGGAATGAACGCGCCGCCGGCTGCGGCGTTGTTGGCCGCTTCCGGCCCTGCGACGCCTTCGATGGCGCCATGGCCGAAACGTTCGGGCGTCGCGGAGAGCCGCTTCTCCAGCGCGTAGGAGGCAAAGGACGCCACGACGGCGCCGCCGCCCGGCAGGATGCCGAGGAAGAAACCGAGAATGGTGCCACGGCCGACCGGGCCGGCGCTCGCCTTCCAGTCCTCCTTGTTCGGGAGGAGCCGGGTGATCTTGGCATTGATGATGTCGCGCTTGATGGCCTGCTCGGTGTTGAGCAGGACCTCGGCGACGCCGAACAGGCCCATCACGACCGGCACGAGTCCGATGCCGTCCATCAGTTCTATGCGACCGAAGGTCAGGCGCGGCTGCGCCGTAATGCTGTCGAGCCCGATCAAGCCGAGCACGACGCCGATACAGGCCATCAACAAGGCCTTCGCCATCGAGCCCTGGGTGAGGAAGGTCAGCACCACGAGCCCGAGCGCCATCAGGCTGAAATACTCGGCCGGACCAAAAACGATGGCGACGCTGGCGAGCTTCGGCGCGACCAGCATCAAGGCGACCAGCGAAAAGGTGCCGGCGATGAAGGAGCCGAAGGCGGCGATGCCAAGCGCGGGACCCGCGCGGCCCTGCTTCGCCATCTGGTGGCCATCGATGCAAGTGACGACGGATGCCGCCTCGCCCGGGATATTGACCAGGATCGAGGTGGTGGAGCCGCCATACATCGAGCCGTAATAGATGCCGGCCATCATGATAATGCCGGATTCCGGCGTGCCCGAGAGCGTCACGGGCAGCAGCAACGACATCGCCGAGATCGGCCCGATGCCCGGCAGCACGCCGACCAGCGTGCCAATGAAGACGCCGATGAAACAGTAAAGCAGGTTGATCGGTGCCAGTGCGACCCCGAAGCCCTGCGCGACATTGACGAGAGTATCCATGACCGTGCTCAGCCGATACCGAACATGCCGGACGGGAGCTGAATGCCAAGCGCTTGCTTGAGCAGCCACCACATGCCGACGGGAACGAGGATGGAAATTGGAATCGCCAGCGACCAGCGCACCGGGTCGATCAGGCGCATCAGCAGCAGCGTCAGCGGAATGGCGGCGAGCAGGAAGCCGAGCGGATCGAGCGCGATGGCGAACCCGGTGAGGCATGCGATGACGATGACCGGCTTGGCCCAGCGCGTATCTTTCCAGCGCGAGCCGAAAGTCGGCCCGCCTTCGGTGATCGCGGCAACCATGATCGTTGCCGCAAACGCGCAGATCAGGATGCCGGTATAGAACAGCACGAAGCCCGAGCCCGGATCGTGGATGGTGCCGAGCTTGAGCTTCAGGCCGGACCTGATCACGAAGATGCCGAGCCCGAGCCCGATCAGCCCGCTCCAAAGCTCCGAATTGTCGAGGCGGACCTTGACGTTGCCATCGCCGCTCATGGGTCAGTTCTTCTTGCCGAGCCCGAGTGCATCGATCACCTTGCGCTCAGATTCGGTGACCTCGACGACGAACTTCTTGTAGTTCTCGCTGTTCTTGTAGTTCGGCACCATGTCGTATTTGGACAGCGTCGCGACCACGGCCGGATCATCCAGCGCCTTCTTGAAGGCGTCGTGCAGCTTGGCGACGATCTTGGGGTCCATGCCCTTCGGGCCGGCTATGCCGAACGGCGAGTCGTAGACCACGGGATAGCCGAGTTCCTTCAGCGTCGGCGCATCGGGAAAGTTCGGCGAGCGGCTCGCGGTCCACACCATCAGCAGGCGCAGCTTGCCGGCGTCGACCAGCGGACGCCAGCCGGTGGCGTCGGCCTGCAGCATCGTATGCTGACCGAGCACTGCGGCATTCGTCTCCGCGCCGCCCTTGAACGGGACAGCCGTGAGCTTGATGCCCGCGAGCATGGCGATCTGTTCCATCCCAACATGCGGCGAAGTCCCGACGCCAGGCGTCGCATAGGTGACCTTGCCCGGATTGGCCTTGGCGTAGTCAACCACGTCACGCCATGTCTTGAACGGACCTTCCGCACTGGTCGTGACGCCGAAGGTGTAGCCCGAGAGGTGGATGATATAGGTGAAATCCTTCGACGGATCCCACGGGACTTCCTGCATCAGCGGCAGGCGGAACACTCCCATCGGGAGCTGCGCGATGGTGTAGCCGTCGGGCTTCGCGGATGCGGCCATGGTGGCTGGGCCGACCGTGCCGCTTCCTCCGGCCTTGTTGTCGATCGCGATCGGTTGTCCCAGCACCTTCGAGGCGCTCTCGGCGATCGCGCGCATGGTGAGGTCGGTCGATCCGCCGGCCGGCCAGGGAATGATCAGCGTGATCGGCTTGATCGGGTATTCCTGTGCGCCGGCGCAGACGGGCACGAACATGGCGAGCGCCGCGATCGCAATCATCAAACTGCTGCGTTGAAACATAAGATCCTCTCTCCAGTGGTTCGCTCGAGCTCGTGTCTTCATGTGTCCTGCCGGCGGCCTACCATCGGCACCGTGAATCCCCTCCCCTGGCGGACCACGACTGCCGATGGCTTCTCCCGCCTCAATCAATTCGCAGCGCGATCGAGTTGATGACGTCCCGCCATTTTGGAATTTCCTGCGCCATGAACGTCCCCAGATCGGCGGGATTGCTCGACGGCGCCGGGATGATTCCCTGCGCATCGAGGATCGGTTTGATCGCGCTGTCGTTCATGGCGGCGACGAAGGCCGCATTGAGCTTCGCGATGATCGGCTCAGGCACGCCCTTCGGGGCGACGACGCCGAAGAACACGCTGACGTCGAAACCTTTCAGGCCCTGCTCGTCGAAGGTCGGCACATCGGGCAGAACCGGCGTCCGCTCGATCGTCGTGACGCCGAGCGCGCGAAGGAGTCCGGCCTTGATGTGAGGTGCGGAGACGAAGATGTCGGCAAAGCTCATCTGAACCTGGCCGCCGATCAGATCGTTGATCGCAGGCGCGCCGCCACGATACGGCACGTGCAGGATGTCGGTGCCGGCGATGGCATTGAACATGACACCCGCTAGGTGAGTGGATGCGCCATTGCCGGACGAGGAGAAGCTCAGTTTTCCCGCATTCGCCTTCGCATACGCGATCAACTCCTGCACATTCTGCGCCGGCACAGAGGGATGCACCGAAAGCACGTTGGGCATTTTTCCGATCATGATGACCGGATCGAAGCTCTTGATCGGATCGTAGCTGAGCTTCGCGTACAGGCTCACATTGATGGCGAGAGGGCCCGACGTCCCGAACAGGAGGGTGTAACCATCGGCCGGCGAGTTCGCGACGAAGTCGGCTCCGACGTTGGCGCCGGCGCCGGCACGGTTTTCGACGATGACGGGTTGGCCAAGCTTGACCCTGACACCCTCGGCCAGAGACCGCGCCAATGCGTCCGTCGGCCCGCCGGCTGCAAAGGGCACGACGAATTTGATCGGTCGCTCGGGAAATTCCGCCCACGCCATCGCGGGCATGGACAACGCGATGGTCGACGCAAGAAGTAATTTGCGGCAAAGACCGATGAACTCCATAGGCTGCTCCCCTCCCCGCAAGGCTGACGCCATGCCGTTTTTCAGCTCCTTGCCGGTTGGGTCTGGCGATATCGTCGCGCAGCACGTCCGACTTATTGTTCTGGGAAATTGTCAGTTCGATCAGATCACGCGTATGTCACCGTCACGCTGCCGAAAGGTCCGAAATCCGCGACGAACGTCTCGCCGGCTTTCGGTCTCAACATTCCCGTCACCGTGCCGGTGCTGATCATCTGCCCCGCCTTCAGGCCGATGCCGGTCCGCGAGAGTTCGTTGGCGAGCCATGTCACCGGCACGATCGGATGGTCGAGCGCGATGGCGGCACTGCCTTTCCGCCTCAGTGTCCCGTTGCAGGTCAGCACGACCTCCTGGCCGGCAATGTCGCGCTCCCGCCAGTTCTCGATCGGCGGACCGTATGCAATCGTCCCGCTGCCGGCTCCGTCCGCAAGGATGGCGGGCAGCGGAGGAAACGCGGCGTCATGGACGAAGCGACACTCGGCCAGCTCCACGCCCGGATGCAGCGAAACGACGGCTTCCTTGACTTCTTCGATGCTGTAGGGAGCTTCACGCGGCGGAAGATCGGCGCCGAGCAGCGCCTGGTACTCGACTTCGGGAATGGGACTGCACTGGCGTGCATACTCGACCGTGACGGGCGCTTGCTTGATGAGCGGAGCGTAGACCCGGCCATAAATCGGCGAGTCCGTGCGCAGCTCGCGCTGCAACCCTTCCTTCATGGCCGCAATCTTCCAGCCCGCGACGGTCCAGCCGAGTTCCTCCTCGACCATGCGCGCGACGCGGTAGGCGGTCGGCTTGTCCGGCGGCACGAGACGCAGGTCGAGGCCGCTCTGCTGGCGTCCTTGGCGGCGCAGGCTTGCGAGTAAATGGGCGAGTTCGCGTTGTGCCGACTGATCCATCGCGATTACCTCACCAGCAGCTCGGCCGCGCGCGACAGCGGCACCGGCGCCTCGCCCAGCAGCAAGTCGATGGCCTCGTCCTCCCAGCGCTGGCTCTCCAGGTTCAGCGTGTTCGGCTCTTGCACGCGGTGCTCCAGCACGAAGCGCGCGAGCAGCAGGCGGCGGGCGTCGCCGCCGGATGCGCCCAGACGCAAGCCCTCCTGGATGAACAGCGCGGCGGTGACAGCATGATAGAGCTTGCCGGCAGCGGCACGGCAGAAGCGCTCATTCTCTGGGCGTTCCGCGACCTCTTCCGCGAAGCGCATGGCGCTATTGGTAGCGCCCTCAAGCCGCGTGCGAAATTGACCGGGAACACCCTGCATTTCGACGAGCCGAGACGCGAGATCGTCGCGCAAGGCGGCGTGCGCGCCGATCTTTCCAACGGCGCGCTGCACGGCATCAAGCGCGTTGATGTTGCTGGTGCCCTCCCAGATCAGGCCGAGATGGGCATCGCGCACCAGCCGCGCGTTCGGCCAGTCCTCGATGTAGCCGTTGCCGCCGCGCGCCTCCATCGCACCGGTCGCCACCGTGACATTGTCGCGGCAGGCCCGGTATTTGACGATCGGCGTCAGCAGCCGCAGCACCTTCTCCGGTGCGGTTGCCGAATAGAGCAGCGCGGACAGCGCCTGCTCGGTCGGCACCATCAGCTTGACGAGCTGCCGGCGCATCAAGGGATGATCGACCACCGCACGACCGAAGGCATTGCGATGACGGGAAGCCTGGAGCGCCTCGTTGAGGCAGCGGCGCATCATGCCGGCGGCACGTGCCAGATGCGAGACACGGCTGGAATTCACCATCACCAGCATATGCTTCAAGCCCTGATCGAGCTCACCGAGCTGATAGGCGACGGCACCATCGAACACGATCTCGCCGCTGGCCATCGTACGGCTGCCGAGCTTGTCCTTGAGCCGCATGATCCGATAGGCGTTGCGGCTGCCATCCGGCAGCGTCTTCGGCATCAGGAACAGGCCGAGGCCGCGCCCGCCGCCAACTTCGCCCTCCGGCCGTGCCAGCAACACGGCAAGCTCCGCATCGGCGTTGGAGCAGAACCATTTTTCACCATAGAGCCTCCAATGCGCGCCATCACGCACGGCGGTCAGTTCGGCCGCACCGACATCGGAGCCGCCGGCTTTCTCGGTCATGAACTGCGCGCATTTGAGCAGCGTGGCCGGATCCTGGCTCCACATCCGCGAAAGATATCGTTCATGAAGCTCGCCGCTGCCGAAGCGCCGGACCAGCTCGGAGGAGCTGTCGGTGAGATTCACCGGACACAGCAGGCCGAATTCGGCCTGCGCGAACAGGTAGTGAAACACGTATTTCGCGAGCGGCGGCATGGCCGAGGGCCAGCCGAGCACGCCGCCGCGGTTGCACATCGCGTGCATGCCGAATTGTCCGAAAGCGATCTGCTCCATCTCGCGATAGGCCGGGTGATATTCGACCCACTCCTCGTCGCGGCCGTAGAAGTCGCGGGAATGCAGGACGGGCTGATGGCGCTCGGCTTGATCGGAAAGGTCGTGAAGCCTGCCGCCGGCGAGCGCGCCGAGCTCGGCAAGATGCGGCTGGAGATGCGCCAGCAACGGCGCGTCCATGTAGAGGGGAAGCAGATCCCGAATGCTCCGGTCGATCGCAAAGTAGTTCAGCCCACGGCAGGTGGGCGCTAACGCCATCGAGCGTCGGGACGACGCTTCGCGACGGGCCAAACCGGCATGAACGGTCATGAACTTCCTCTCCGGACGGACGTATCTTGGGCGGGGCGGACCCCGGGCCAGTGTTCGGGTATGACTTGACAGCGCTCCACGCAAACGACTTCTTGGGCGGGCGCCTTGAGCGAAACTCAAGGCCCGGTCATCCCGCGGGGCGCACCATCATGGCTTCACGACGACTTCCTCCACTCCATGCCGTGCGGGCATTCGAAGCGGCCGCACGACACCTGTCGATCACGCGAGCGGCCGACGAGTTGAACGTGACGGTCGGCGCAGTCAGCAGGCACGTCCGCGCGCTCGAGGTGCGCATGGGCACCGCGCTATTCCTGCGGGGATCGCGGGGCCTGGTCCTGACCTCGGCCGGCAAGGCGTTCGCCGATTCCACCCGCGAGGCCCTCGATCGCATTGCGGATGCCGCTGAAGGCCTGCACCTGCGGCAGTTCAGACGGCTATCCGTCGGCGTCTACGGATTCTTCCTGTCGCGTTTTCTCCTGCCGAAATGGCCGGGGCTCAAGGCGGCACATCCCGAGCTGGAGATCGATCTGCACACCAGCGCCAACCCGGTTGATCTTCTTGCCAGCCGCTACGATGCCGTCATTGCCGTCTCGGACGGAGAGCCGAGAGCCGGCCTCGTCACCCGGCCTCTGCTGCCGATCGCCACCGTGCCGGTCTGCTCGCCAGCTCTGCTGAAGGATGGCGCGCTGGACTTCGCGTCAGTCCCGCTGCTGCACAACAGGCCGCGGCCAGACGATTGGCGGCGCTGGCTCGACCACGCGCAGCTCACCAAGGTGCCGATCCGCGGCGGAAGCAGCTTTGAAAATCTGGGGCTCGCGATCGAGGCCGCTGCGGCCGGGCTCGGCGCCGCCATCGCCATCGAGAGCCTGCTCGCTCCGGACCTTGCGCAACTCAATCTCGTCAGAGCGCATCCCGTGGTCCGGCCGACGCGGCGCCACTTCGTGCTCGAATATGAGCAACGCATGGCGGACGATCCGGCGGTCGCGGCCTTTGCCACGTGGCTCTGCAATGCCTGTAAGCAGCAGGGCGCCGACAAGGCGGCGGCCAGGACATCCTCGCGAAAGCGTGCAAACGATTGAGTTGAGTTTCACTCAAGGGACACCGCGAAAACCTCGTTTGCCAGTCCGAACCGGCTCTGACACAGACCCCGCGTCACGCACCGATGATGGGGGAAACGCGGGATGAGGCTGCTATTCGGGATGCTGGTCGCGGGACTGGCGATCGGCGCAAGCGCGCCAGCACGAGCACAGATCACCGGCGACATCGTGAAGATCGGCGTGCTGACCGACATGTCCGGCATCGTCTCCGATGCCACCGGCGAAGGCTCGGTCGTCGCAGCGCAACTGGCCGCGGAAGAATTCGGCAACCGCGTCGCCGGCAAATCTGTCCAGATCGTCTTCGCGGACCATCAGCTCAAGCCTGACGTGGCCGCCAACATCGCGCGCAAATGGTTCGAGCAGGACGGCGTGGACGCCATCGCCGACGTGCCAAACTCGGCCGTCGCGCTCGCGGTGCAGGAAGTCGCCCGGACGCGCTCGCGCGTCATGCTGTTCTCGTCGCCCGGAACGACGGCGCTCACCAACCAGTTCTGCTCGCCGACCAGCGTCGCCTGGACCTTCGACACCTATGCCCTTGCGCGCGGAACGGCCAAGACCGTGGTCGAAGGTGGCGGAAAGAGCTGGTACTTCGTGACGGCCGACTACGCCTTTGGCCATCAGCTTCAGAAGGATGCCAGCGCAGTCGTGCAGGCCAATGGCGGCAAGGTGCTGGGAGCCTCGGCGCACCCGCAAGGGACCACCGATTTCGCCTCCTTCCTGCTTCAGGCGCAGGCATCCAAAGCCAACATCGTCGGTCTCGCAAACGCCGCCGGAGACACGGTCGCAACCATCAAGCAGGCCGAAGAGTTCGGCCTCACCGCCGGTGGGCAGAAGATGGCGGCGATGCTTCTGCTGCTCACTGACGTTCACTCGCTCGGCTTGCAGGCGACGCAAGGCACATTCCTCACGACGCCCTTCTACTGGGATCTCAACACGCAGACTCGCGCCTGGTCGGAGAAATTCGCGGCACGACGCAAGGGACAGCGGCCCACCTTCATGCAGATCGGCGTCTACGAGGCCGTCCGTCACTATCTGCAGGCGATCGAGGCAGCCGGCTCGGACGACGCGAACAAGGTGATCGAGAAGATGCGCGCCACTCCGATCGAGAGCGCCTTCACGCATGGCGCCACGATCCGCGAGGACGGCCGCGTCGTTCGCGACATGTACCTGGCGGAGGTGAAAGCCCCCAAGGAGTCCAAGGGCGAGTGGGACCTTTACAAGATCCTCCGCACGATCCCGGCCCAGGACGTCACCATTCCGCTGGCCGAGAGCACCTGCCCGCTCGTGAAGCGCTGACCCGATATCCGACTTCAACATCCGAGGACGACAATGACGACACCTGAGAACGAGTGGCAGTATCCTTATGGCACCAAGCAGCGCTATCACCTGCAGCATGTGCACCTGTTCGCATCTAACGCCGATGCCACCATCGACTTCTACAGGACGTGGTTCGACGCCGAGGTGATGTGGGACGGCGACGTCGCCGGCGCGCGTAACGTCTTCATCAAGGTCGGCATTGGCGCGCTGCATCTCTACGACCAGCTTCCGCGCGGCGAGGGCAAGAATGCCGTCCACCATCTCGGCATGCAGGTCGTCGGTATCGACGAGCTGTACGACCGTATGAAGGCCGACGGCCTGCATATTCCCAATCCCATCCGCCGCCTCGGCGGAGGCGGTGGCTATTTCATGCTCGGCGCACCCGATGGCGTCGTCATCGAAATCTTCGAGCCGGGCAAGCTCCGCGAACCGGTGGTCCGGAGCTACTATGGCTTTGGGGGGTGAGACCCGTGGACACCGCTCCTCCGCTCGATACTGTCGCCGACCTCGTGGCAGCCCAGGCTCTAAAGACGCCTGACAAGACGGCCCTGACATTCGTGGACGTGACGTCTGACGGCATTTATCGGACCGAGGAGCGCTCCTACGCACAGCTGGAACGAAACGGCGCTGCGCTCGCGCGGCGCCTCGCCGCGCTTGGCCTTCGGCGCGGCGAAACCTTCGCCCTGATGATGGCCAATCATCCGGAATTCGTCGAAGCGATGCTGGCCGCCGCAATGCTGGGAGCGGTCTTCGTGCCGATCGATCCCAGAACGATCGGCGAGAAACTGAGCTTCATGCTGTCGCATGCCGAGTGCCGCGGAGTGATCTGCTCGGCAGACTGTGCGGCCGCCATTGCGGGCCTGGACGGTAATGCCCTCTCCTGGGCCGTGATCCTCACGCAGAATGGCGCCTGGCCTCCCTCGGTCGCACGGATGAACCTGAGCTACCGGGATGTCTTGAAGGAAGGCGGATCCAGCGATCGCATCGACGTTTCGCCGGCCGATCCCATGATGCTGATGTTCACGTCGGGGACGACGGGCAATCCCAAGGCCGTGGTCATCTCGCACGGCGCCTATATGAGCCGGGCGCGCGGGATGCACGGGATCGAGCTCGATGCCGATGACGTGCTCTACACCGGCCTGTCGCTAACGCACATCAATGCCCAGGGTACGCTGCGCATCGGCCTGACGGCAGGCTTGCCGGTCGTCATCAGCCGCAAGTTCAGCAAGCGCCATCTCTGGTCGATCTGCCGGAGATTCGGCTGCACCATGTTCAACATTCTCGGCGGCATCATCCCGGAGATCTACAGCATCCCGGAAGCGCCGAACGATTCCGACAATCCGGTTCGCCTCATCATCAGCGCCGGCATGCCGCCCGAGCTCTGGAAGGAGTACGAACGGCGCTATAGCGTGCAGATCTGCGAAATCTACGGCTCGACCGAAGGCGGCGGCGCCCTTACCAACCCGCCGGGATGCGGACCGATCGGCAGCCTGGGCAAGCCCCCGCCCGAGCTCGAAGCCGCGGTATTCGATGACGACGGACAGCGCTGCCCGCCCATGCAGCCCGGCGAGCTGCGCTTCCGGCGCCGGGATGGCGTACCGATCAAGACCACGTATTTCAGAAACCCGGAGGCAAGCGACGCCAAGGTCGTGGAAGGTTGGTTCCGCACCGGCGACGTCGTCCACGCTGACGAAGACGGCTGGTTCTTCTTCCACTATCGGATCGGCGGAGGCGTTCGGCGCGACGGCGACTTCATTAACACGGCGCTGGTCGAAGCCGCTCTGATCAAATCGGGCCTCCTCTCCGACGTCTTCGTCTACGGCGTCGCGACCCCACGAAATGTTGCGGGCGAGAGGACCCTGGTCGCAGCGGTTGTCCCGCGCACGCCTGATTTCAGCGAAGCCGCGCTGCTCACATATTGCAGGTTGGTATTGCAGAAGCGCGACATTCCCGAGCTCATCCAGGTCTTGACCGAGATTCCGAAAACGATCTCCGAGAAGCCGATCGAGCGGGCCTGCGTCGAGCGGCTGCGGGCGGATGGCATGCTGAGCCAATCGGCGTCTGAGCACTCAAGCGCCTGGTCGATTACAACGCCCTAGGTTCCTCCCAGGGCACACTTGCGGCGCCACGCCCAAAAACGTGGCGCCGTTTTTTTCGTTCGCGGGGCGCAGAATTCCTCTAAGGGTTATGCGTGCCACCCATCAAACGCCACCTACCGGTGCCGTCTACTCTGGCTCACGAGCGACGATCCCGCCTTGACGGGCGCTTCCGGTGTGCCTCCGACTGCCGATCAGCCAGGTAGACTTCCCAACAGTTGAGAACGGCTCCCAACTGCATTCACCATTGCTATAGTTCGTCCTCCAATGCAGAAAACGTCTGTTTGATGAAGCTCGCGAGCGGCTTCTGACCTGCTTCGTCGGCCCACGCGTCAACGGAAAGACGCATCGCCCCGACAGAGGCCATCGCAACGACCTGGAGCGCCTTGCGCCGGCGCGCCTGCGGCCAATGCTCGGATAGAGCTTCAAACGCAGCTTTCTCCATCAGCAAGAACTTCGCCTGATTGCTCGCCCGTAGCTGCTCGGTTGAACGCAAAATGCGATCGATAGCCACGGCTTGTTCGGAGCTGAACTGCGCCGCCAACTTCAAAAGTGCGTTGCGCACGAGATGAACGGGACGCTGGTCCGGCGATTCTGCAAGGATCGCCGCCCGGACCGCATCCGGCAATCCCTGCTGCCAGGCGAGGAGAATGTCTTCCTTTGACTTGAAATAATAGAAGAATGTCCGCGCCGATATGCCGGAAGCTGCCGCGATCGCTTCCAGAGTCGTCGCCTCATATCCATTGGCGATAAAGAGATTAAGCCCGGTTTCGGCAATGCGCTGCCGCGTCTCACGACGCTTCTGCTCGCGCCATCCCTTCGGAGCCGACGATTCGTTTTCCATGGCATTTCGAATACCAAAAACAGCACCCCTTGTAAATTCGCAGTCACTGTAATATCTGAAAATTACGCAGACTGTAATTTATTGTCCGGGTAGCGGTTCGAATTCGCCGGCCGGGCCAATCTTCTCCGGTACGTGCGCGCACACAGGCACGTGAAAGCGATCTCCCCGATCGGAAGCTCGATCGCGGGACCATATGAAAGAACACGAACTATGAAACTTCTGCATGTCGACGCCAGCATCCTTGGCGATCATTCGGCCAGCCGCCGGCTCTCCGACTCCATCGTAAAGCGATTGACTGCTCTCAATCCCAACACCGATGTCATCCGCTACGATCTTGCGGCCGAGCCAATCGGGCATCTGACCGGTGCGGAGTTGCTGGCTCAACGAGGCTCGACACCCGAGGACGCCGCCACCAAAGAGAACGCGGCGCGAAATGCGAAAGCTCTCGACGACTTCCTTGATGCCGATATCGTCGTCGTCGGCGCGCCGATGTACAATTTCTCCCTGCCCTCGCAGCTCAAGGCTTGGCTCGATCGCGTGGCGGTTGCGGGCAAGACCTTCCGTTACACCCCCAAGGTGTCGAAGGGCTTGCAAAGCGCAAACGCGTGATCATCGCGTCCTCGCGCGGCAACTTCTATCGCGAGGGTCAGCCGGCCGCCGGGCTCGATCATCAGGAGAAGTATCTCAAAGGGTTCTTCACCTTCCTCGGCGTCAGCGATGTCACCGCGATCCGTGCGGAAGGTCTCGGAATCAGCCCGGAGAGCCGCAATGCCGCCATGGCGGCAGCCTCGGCCGAGATCGAAAGCCTTGTGGCCTCACACTGATGCAGAACCGAGAGCCCGCCATGAAGAGAGTTCAGTACGACCGCTTCGGCGGTCCAGAACAAATGTATTTCGGCAACTACGTTCCGCCGCCGCTTGAACGCACCCAGGTGCGCGTCAAGGTGAAGGCAGTCGCCATCAATCCCCTTGACTGGAAGCTCCGCCAGGGTGCCATGAAACTGATCATCGGCAGAACGTTTCCGAAGGGGGTCGGCTCCGACTACGCCGGCACTATTGAGGCGGCCGGCGAGGACGTGACGAACGTGAACTTTGGAGACGATGTCTTCGGCACGATGGATTTCAAGAACGCCGGCGCTTTTGCCGGGTCCATCGTCGTCGATTGCCGATATCTGACAAGAAAGCCGGCGCAGCTCTCCTTCAGCGAAGCTGCTTGCCTTCCCATCCCGGCGACGACCGCCTGGGCTGCAATCATCGACAAGGCGCAAGCCCGCAGCGGATCGCGCATATTCATCAATGGCTGTAGCGGAGCCGTCGGCGCGTTCGCGGTACAATTGGCGCTGGCGCGAGGCGCGACGGTGTCTGGCTCGTGTGGCAAGGCCGCCATGCCAAAGGCCAGGGCCGCTGGCGTCGATCCGGTCTTCAACTACGCGGACAGCTCCTCGTACCGAAGCGCCGGAAAGTTCGATGCGATCTTCGATACGGCTGGCACGATGTCCGTCAGCGAAGGGCTTTCCATGCTCAACCGTGGAGGCGTGTTCATCGACATCAATCCCACACCAGGACGAGTCGTCCGTGGAATGCTGTCTGGACGTTACAAGATGGCCTTCGCGACCATGGGAACCGAGCATCTCCCCGAGATCGCCCAGTTTGCGCATGAGGGTGTGTTGCGCCCGACGATCGGTCTCGAGAAGCCATTTAGCGAGGCCCTGACCGCGATCGCAAACGCGGAGTCCGGTTTTCGCGGCCCTGGCCGAATTGTCCTCGCGCTATGATGGCGAAGCGGCTCGCGTTGCCCCCCAAACGAAGCGCGTTCCGCGCGCTTCTGCTGGCATCAAGTCTGATCATCCAGATACCGACATCGGATGCGGCCACGGTTCGCGCCAAATATTCCTTGTCGTATCTCGGAGTCCGGGTTGGCGAGCTCACGACGACAAGCAACATCGGACCCACGAGCTACGAGGCCGATCTCACCGCGCATCTGAGCGGCATTGCAGCCGTCGCAAGGCCGTACCGTTTGAGCATGAAGGCTGATGGAATATTGAAGGACGGACTGATCCTGCCATCGTCCTTCTCGCTCAGCCAGGCTGGAGCTGAGACACGCACGATCCGCGTGGCGTCTGCTGCCGGCAACATCAAGGCTGCCGAAATCGACCCGCCAATTGAGACCGATGGTCCGAGGGTTCCCCTGACAGAAGAGCACAGGAGGAACGTCGTCGATCCTCTCAGTGCGCTGATCATGCCGGTGCGGCAGAACGGCGGAGATCTCGACCCGTCGACATGTAGACGAACCGTGCGCCTTTTCACGGGAGCGGCACGCTCGGACCTGGAGTTTGCTAATGCAGGGTCGGAGCAGGTGAAATCCCGCGCGTACAGGGGTCCCGTTACGGTTTGCTCGGTGCGCTACAAGCCGCTCGCAGGTCACAATCCGGAGGCGACCACGACGAGGTTCATGATGTCCAACACCGGGATCAGGATCCGGTTGGCTGCTTTGCAGGATACTCCCTATGCCCTGCTGATATCGGCGACGGTGCCGCTGCCCGTTGGAACGGGCAGCGTCCAGCTCGATGAGTACAGCATCGACGGACGTTGACCCGCTGAGATCTGACAACGCCGTAATCCATCAAACGCAACGTCCGCGACGACTGCGTCGTCGGACAAATGGCCAGAGAGTACAAACATGCCATCAACTAGAAGGACGAACTTCCTGATCGGCGGTGACACGACTGTCAACCGGACCGGCTTTGGCGCCATGCGCCTTTCGGCCAACGGATTCCGAGGGCCAGCCCGGGACCCTGCCATGGGCCGCGCCGTGCTGCGTCGTGTCGTCGAACTTGGAGTCAATCTCATTGACACGGCCGCGTTCTATTACAGCAGCGACAAGACGGTTCGCGCGAACAGCCTGATCCGCGAGGCGCTTCATCCTTATCCCTCGAATCTGGTGATCGCGACAAAGGTGGGGCCCGTCTTCGGCGCGGATGGCAGCTTCCGGCCGGGCACCGGCGCCGAGATGCGACAACTGGTCGAGGAGAATCTTGAGACCCTCGGATTGGATCGGCTCGATATCGTCTATCTGCGCATCGGCGCGATGGCCCCGCCCCGCGGAGAGTCCGTTGCTGAACGGTTCGAGGCTCTCGCTGCCCTGCGAGACGGCCGGCGCGAACGCGATCGCCCCGGTGACCGTCTCGTTTAGAGTAGGCGTTAGAAGCCCGATCGGCCCTTGTGGCCGTTGCTGAGAAGCTCGCGCACCCGTATCATTGATACATCCCTCGTGCGCAACAGCAGCGATCACGCAAGTTCGAGGAATTTCAGGGATTTGTCGGGAATGTGGTAGCGGGAGACCGCTACCGCCTTTCTCCACACGACGCAAATCTGCGATACTTCCTCCGATCGTCCGCCTGAAGCCTCGCCACTTGTCGAAAGGCAGGTTCAAATCTGGGACATGCAACCATCTCAAATCGCTATTCGAAGCAGCGGCCTGACCGTTCTTGGTGGGAGAAGCCGTGCTGGTTGGGCTATTCTGCCCCCAAGGCATAAGCATCCAGTCAGGAGCCTGCGCGATCGCTTTTTTTGCGGCCCAATGGTTCTGGTGCACAACCACCCCTCCCGCGATCCGACGCCGTCGCAGGCGGATATCCAGATGACGAGGGCGATCATCGACATCGCCGCCCCGCTCGGGATTTCCGTGCGCGACCACATCATCGTCGGCAAGAACGGGCATGCGAGCTTGAAGGGGATGAAGCTGATTAGCTGCATCCCCTTCTGACGTTCAGCACTCACAGCAGCCACAGAAAAGCGTCTGTCTGGCGGCGAGAAAGCGGTCAGAAAGCCAATCAAGGTCAGAAGCAAGATAGCGCTACGCGCTGCCGGTGCCTAGGCCCAGCTCGAGCGGGATCTGCGCGGTCGCAATTCAATGCCGGATCTCCCTGAATGCGAAGCAATCGTCGAGAAACTGTTCACGACGCTGCGCGAGCTAAATGCAACCCAGCAGGACTGCGTCCCGACCTTCCGCGGTCGCTACTAGGGGTGGCGTCGAGTTTACCGGCGCGCTTGAGAGCTTCTTGAGGAGGCTTGTCGCAGTCCACGGGGCGACCCGAACGAGTCGCCAGAGTTTTGAGGACGCGTTCGATACTGTTACGCCGGACGCAGTGTCGCTTCGATGCACGACGCAATCTCGAGCAAACGCCTGTCCGAATTCCTGCGTCCGACCAGCATCAGCCCCACAGGAAGGCCGTCAAACGGCAGCGGCAAGGAGACAGAGGGACAGTCGAGCAAATTGGCGACGCGCGGATTGCGCAGCACGAGACCATTGAGCTCATGAAATGCCGCATCCGCCGCAACAGAAGAAAGAAGCGGCGCTCGGATTGGCGTCGTCGGCAGGATGAAAACCTCGTTGTTGCCGAAACACTTTTCGAAGGACTGGATCGCGGCCTGCCGGAGCCGCACCATGCGGACATAGTCTGTGCCGAGGACGCCGGCTCCGGCTTCGATACGAACGCGCGTTCGGAGATCGACTCCGTCGAGCTCCCCGAGCCCTAGACTGCGCAGCGTCGCGCCGACCTCGATGGACGGGAACGTGCCGATCTTGTCGATTTTTGCGACATCATCGAGTGCGCTCTCAATCGACCCATCCTTGATCTGCAATCCACCTCTTCGAAGCCGCTCCATGGCATTCTCGAACGCGTCGAGCACGTCTGACTCGCAACGATGAAACAGGCGTCCGCGGGCAACGATGAGGCGGAAAGTGCCGGGAGAGGCCCCCTTTAGCCGCGACGGTGCGATTTCCCCCGAAAGCACCTGATCAGTCACGAAACAGTCCTCGACGTTCGAGGCGATCGGACCGATCGTGTCGAGCGTCGATGACAGCGAGAAGGTGCCCGCAGTCGGCACGAAACCGCTGGTCGGTTTGAAGCCAACCGCGCCTGATAGCGAGGCCGGGATTCGAATGGAACCGCCGGTATCGCTGCCGATGGCGATGTCTGCCATCCCCTCAATCACCGACACCACGGCTCCCGACGAGGACCCTCCCGGAGCGCGTGCGCGGTCTCGCGGATTACCTGGCGTTCCATCATGTTGGTTCGTGCCGAGCGCGGAGAAGGCAAACTCTGTCATCTGGGTCTTGCCGATGACGATGGCACCTGCAGCCCGCAGCCGTTTCACGACTTCAGCGTCCTCAACGGCCGGCGGCAGATGGCGCAGCACGTCCGATCCAGAGCTCGTGACCGTGCCGGCGACGTCGAACAACGCCTTCACCGAAACGATACGACCATCGAGCGGGCCGCGAGACGCCCCGGCAGCGGAGCGCCGATCGGCGGCCTCAGCCTCCCACCGGGCACTGTCCGCGAGCACAGTCGTGAAGACGTTCTTTGCTTGCGGCGGATGGATCCGCGCAAGTGCCGTCTCCAGCCGGGCGACGGCCGAAGGGTACGATCGATCCTTTGTTGCTGTCATGACACGCGCTT
Organism: Bradyrhizobium sp. AC87j1; assembly: GCF_002936975.1. Lineage (NCBI taxonomy): Bacteria > Pseudomonadati > Pseudomonadota > Alphaproteobacteria > Hyphomicrobiales > Nitrobacteraceae > Bradyrhizobium > Bradyrhizobium sp. AC87j1. The sequence continues at coordinate 9,309 of NZ_PTFE01000043.1, read as the reverse complement.
AGGAGAGAAGGATCAGGAGACGACTGGCAGGACGTCAACGTCGTAGCTATGCGTCAGAGTCCGATTAAGGACCGGATCCTTCAGCTCCATTTCGAAACGCGTCCCCGGTCGAATGCCGCCGATCGCGCCCGGCGTTCCGCAGAACATCAGTGTGCCGGCGGGTAGCGTGTCCGTTCCGGCGTAGCGACGAATGAGATCGCGCGGCGTCCTGAGCGAGGAGACCGGGCTATCCTGGTACAGGACCCGCTCGCCATCGATCGTCGCCCACGAGCGAAGGACCAGTTGATCCCAATGCCCCTCGACATCTGCATAAGACCAGAGCTGTGGGCCGACCGGCTTGCCGCAGAGCTGCTTCGAAAGAGCGATGCCCGAAGCTTCCGCCTTGCGGTCCGTATGGTCGGATCCGATACCGACCCAGAGTCCATCAGTCATGGCGACAATCACCGGCTCGACCTCCCCGGAACTGTCCGGGCCGAGCACGGTCAGCCGGCTTTCCTGGGTCAATGTTTGTGCCGCGACCCGGTAATAGAGCGGTGTAGTCGAGGGGCGCGGAATGCCGAGCGCGGCGAGTTCCTCGATATGGTGGTCGATGGCCGCGGCATCTCTGCCTGCCCAGCCTGCGATGACCAGGGACTCGATCTCGACAGCAATACGGTCAGTCCGGTCATTTGCGAGGCGCTCAAATTGCAGCAACATGGGATTCCCTATCGTTGGTCGATGTAGCCAGGACTTCGCCGCGCTCGATCTGCAGCGTCCTGTCGGCGATCCGGTCGAGCAGCGCCGGCGAAGATTCCGTGATCAGCATGGCCAGCTCCGGTCGATACGTGCGTAGCTCGCCCAGGGTCCGCGCGTAGTCGAGCGCGAGGGCCGGCGCCAGACCCTGGAAGGGTTCGTCAAGCAGCAAGACCTTGCGCGCGACCGTCAGCGCGCGCCCCAGCGCGACCATCTTGCCCTGCCCTCCGGAAACCCCGCCGGCGGGCCGGGACCGCATCACGTGCAGTTCGGGCAATAGCTGGTAGATCTCGTCGAGCCTGCGTGCGATCTCGGCACGGTCGAGCTTCAGGGCCAGAGCTGGGAGGCGGATGTTCTCCTCCACGCTTAGCTCTGGAATCAGGCGGCGATCCTCCGGAGCATAGCCAATGCCGGCGCGGGCGCGGGTGTGGGCAGGCCTGCTGCCGAGATCGTCGGCATCGAGGCGGACCGAGCCCTCGTCGAGCGCGATGAGGCCCATGATTGCGCGCAGCGTCGTGGTCTTGCCGGCGCCGTTGCGGCCGATCAACACCGTCGTCTTGCGCGCGATGATCTCGCAACTGACGGCGCGTAGCACGCGAACGCCCTCGATCGAGACGCTGACCTTGTCGAGCCTGAGCATCAGGCCACTCCTACGACACGTTGACGGACTTGCGCGTTGCTGAACACCTCGTCGGGCCGGCCCTCGGCCATGATGTTGCCGGCGTTCCACACCAGGACGCGGCTCGCGTAGCGCGCGACCACGTCCATGTCGTGCTCCACGAACAGCGCGGTGATGCGGCGCTGACGCAGCGCGCCCATGAGCGCCTCCATGAGCGGGAAGCGTTCGAGGGCGCTTACGCCACTGGTCGGCTCGTCCAACAGCAGCAACCGAGGCTTCAGCGCCAGCGCAACCGCAATGTCCAGCAGCTTGCGATGCCCTTCAGGCAGCGTGCTGCTGATCCGGTCGGCATCACCTGCGAGCCCGACCAGGTCGAGCAATTCCTTTGCCTCTTCGCGCCGCTTCGCAGTTTCGAGCGGCCGGACCGCGCTCCACAGGCCATCCGTTGCCGCGAGCGCCAACATCATGTTCTCGATGACGCGCTGTGCGGAGAAGAGCTGCGGGATCTGGAATGCGCGGGCGACGCCGCGGCGCGCGATGGCGCGTGGCGACAGATGGGTAATGTTCTGACCGTCGAGCAGCACACTGCCCGATTTCGGACGAATATAACCCGTGCAGATGTTCAGTAGTGTCGTCTTGCCCGACCCGTTCGGACCGATGATCGCGAGGAACTCGCCGTCGTGAATGGCGAGACTGACGTCGTCGGCGGCCTTGACGCCGTTGAACGCGACGTGGAGCCCCCTGGCTTCCAGGATGGGACGCGTCATAGGTTCGTCGCCTCCTTGCGCGCGAACAATCCATAGATCCCTTGCGGCATGAACATGATCACGATGATCAGCGTCATGCCCACGATCAAATTCCAGGAATCCGTGACGGTCACCGCCGCGCTGTGCAGCAATTCCAGAAACAGGGCGCCGATGAACGCGCCTGGAACGCCACCAATGCCGCCGAGCACGGCGATCAGCACGAGATGACCCGATGCGCTCCAGAACGCAAAATCCGGGACCACGCGCCCGATCGCAAAGCCGGCAATCGCGCCGCCAAGGCCAGCGAGCGCTGCCGAGACGACATAGGCAATCAGCAGAACTGCCCAGACGGGAATGCCCAGATATTCGAGCCGGATCTCGTTGGTATGGACGGCCGAGAGCGCATGGCCGAGCGGGCTGTTCAGGTAGCGCTGCACGGCAAGACCGACGAGCACCATCAGCCCCAGGCTGAGATAGAACAGCACGCTCTTGAAGGCCGGTTCGCCGAGCACGACGCCAAACACAGCCGGGACCGGCACGGGCATGCCGTCGGTCCCGCCGGTGACGCCGTACAGCTTGGCGCACAGCGCGTAGAACACCATGGAGACAGCGAGGTTCAACATCGCGAAGAAGATCGCGCGATAGCGGACGAGAAACGATCCGGCGACGGCGCCCACGAGCGCCCCGCCCAGCACCGACAGGATCAGCAGCAACCCAAGATCGTTGACGCCGGCGCGCGCCAGGAAAGCCACTGCATAGGCGCTCGCCGCAAAGAACATTGCATGGCCGATCGAGATCAGCCCGGCGCGGAGCAGCACGGCGACGCCGAGCGCCGCAAACCCCTTGGCGATCGCAAGCGTCAGGACGAATTGAAGCCAGGGTGCTGCAACAGGCAGCAGCGCAATGACGAGGACCGCCGCAGCGGCAGTAATCGTTCGCATCATATCCTCCGCGCCGTCACCGATCCGAACAGGCCGTAGGGACGGATCAGGAGAACGACAAGCATCGCCGCATAGGGCGCAACCGCATCCAGCGACGGCACCAGATAGATCGCCAGCACGCGCGCCAGGCCGACGATCAGCGATGCCAACGCGGCGCCTTCGATCTGTCCCAGTCCTCCGATCGCGGCCACAGCAAAGGCGAGCACCATGGTGTCGGCCCCGAGCCCCGGAGCGATGCCCGACGTCGGCGTCGCCAGCGCGCCGCCCAATGCTGCCAGGAACACGCCGAGTGAGAACGCCAGGATGAATATCCGGTTGGTATCGATGCCGATCGACTGCGCCATTTCGCGGTCGGTGACGACGGCCGTGATAAGGCGCCCCAGCCGGGTATGATTGATCAGGAGCCGCAGACCGACGACGACGAGCAGCGCCATCCCGATCAGGAGGATCTGGTAGTTGAGATAGACGACGCCACCGATACTCGTGGTGCCGAGCAATCGCATCGGCGCGTCTTCGTAGAAAGATTGCACGCCGAAGATCACGCGCTGAAGGTCCTCCAGGATGAGGAACAGTCCGAACGTAATCAGGATCTGCACGGCCTCCGACTTGCCATAGGTCCAGCGGACCAGGCCGCGCTCGATCAGCGGACCGAATATCGCCGCGACGAACACGGCGCTGAACAGCAGCGCCAGGAACGACAAATACGGGTTGAGCTGGCGGCTCGCGATGAACAGGCAGATCGAAGCCGCGACGTACCCGCCGATCGAATAGAGGCTGCCATGAGCGACGTTGAGGACACGCAGCACGCTGAAGACCAGCGTCAGTCCGACCGCCGCGAAGAAGATCAGCGCGGCGCTGGCCAGACTGTCCAGCAGCAAGGGGATGATTGCATTCAACATCGGCCTACGCCTTCCGTGATTGGAACCAGATGAACGTCATCCCGCTCTATTTGTAGCTACCCGGCTTCGGCAGGCTTTTGGCGAACTCAGGCTTGAGCGTCGCAATCCACGCGAGCGGATCCTGGCCAGCCTGCGGCATCAGACTGTCGCCCTTGTAGCGGACCATGTCGCCGATCACGGGAAACTGCTGCGCCGGCGTCTTCGCGGTGACGCCGACGATCTGGTCGACAAGGCCGTCATTGTCGGCGCGTGTCTGCGCGGAGCCAGTCAAGGTCTCGACCTTGCTGCCCTTCATGGCATCGGCGAGCTCAGAGCGTGTCGGCCATTTGCCGCCGTTCTTCTGCATTGCGGCGTCGTAGGCGGCTTTCACGTAGATCAGCGCATTGGCCATCTTGATCGAGGGGAAGACCGGATACTCACCGAAGCGCGCCTTGTAGGCTTCGGCAAACTTCACTGTGTTCGGCTTCGCCCTGGCGTCGGGCGACTTCCACCAGCCGTCGCCGAGAACTCCGACGATCACGCCGTCAGGCAATGGCACGCGTTGCAGCACTGTCTCGCCGAGTGCCAGGATCACCTGGCTGGAGGTGAAGATCCCGCGCGGCGCCGCCTGGCGAACGAAGTTCTCGAGGTCGGCACCCCAAAGATTTGAGAAGACCACATCCGGTCGCGCGGTGGCGAGGCGCGAAATCTCGGTCTGGTAGTTCGGCGAGCCCAGCTTCGGATAGAGCTCGGCGACAATTTCGACGTCCGGCTTCAGGGCTTTCAATGCCGCGGTGAAGATCTTCGCCGCGTCGTGGCCGAACGCATAGTCCGGGTTGATGATCGCCACCGTTTTCACATCGGGCTTACGATCCAGCAGATAGATCGCATAGGCGATGAATTCGGGCACGGTGTTGCCGTTCGGACGGAACACATATTTGCTCTTGCCGTCGATCAGCAGCTGATGGGTATCGCAGTTCCATCCCACGGTGGGAACCTCGAGTTGCTCCGCCAGCGGCGCCAGCGCCAGGCAATTCGCACTCGACAAGGCGGCGATCATCGCCTGGTTCTTCGCGTCCCCGGCGAGCCGACGGTATTCCGCGATCACACCCTGCGCGCCCTGCGCCTCGTCGACATAGGTCGCGCTGACCGGCACGCCTCCAATGCCGCCCTTTGCATTGATCTCGTCGATCATGAGGTCGGCCGCGTTCTTGCCCGGCATGCCGTAGGCTGCGGCAGGCCCGGATGTGAACGTGAAGATGCCCAGCCCCAACGCGCTTGGCTTCTCCTGCGCAGTCGCCGGCGTGGCGGCTACGACACCAAGCGCGAGGGCCCCGGCAAGTCCATCCACCACCCATCGGACATTGCCCTGCGGCACGCCGCGATCCAGCCTGAAGAGCAATTCAAGTGACGACAGGCAACGCGCAACTACGATGGAAATACCTCTGAACGCCATGATGTCTCCTCCCCCTGTGCTGGTCGAATGATGTTGTGCGGCAGCGATCCGGATCACACCGGATCGAAATAGTGCATCTCCAGAAGGAGACAGCCGTTCACCGACTTGAACGGGCCATGCGGCGCATGCGGCGGCCGGCAGGCGTACGTGTTCGGCGGGAAGCTCTCGCCGCCCTCACCCTTCGCATCATTGCCGACGATCAAATCTCCCGAGACGAGATAGACCTCTTCCCAATACTCGTGCGAGAACGGCGCGGTCGTGTAGACGCCGGGCGCGAAGCGGAGCAGCCGCGTCCGCGTCCCGCGCCGGTTCTCCTCGTCCAGCCCACCCGCGATGATCTTCTGCTGGATGCCGCTCGGATAGCCTGCCGGCACTTCCCAGCCGCTGGTCATATCGAGCGTATGAAACTCGTCGTGCTTCTTGTTGACGGGCATGAGTTGTCTCCCTGGATCACGCGGCTTTGCTGGCGGTCGAGACGCCGTTGAGGTCGTAGGAATCGAGCATGGTCTGCACCAGCCGATCGGCGCCGGCCCAATCGTAGGTGCGATAGGAATGGCCTTTGGTGACGAAGGTGGCGCCGGCGTAGAACATCTCGTATTGCTGGTGGCGCGATCCGAACTCCGAGCCGACGGCATCCCAGGCAAGCTTGTAGAATTTCACACGCTCATGCGAACTGGCCTTCGGAGACTGCTGGGTCTTGCCGATGAGGGCCGCGATCTCGGGGTTGTCGAAGTCCCCAACCGACGAGGGCAGCATGATCATGCCGCCGCCGGCGAGCTCGCGAAGCGTGTTGATGATGTGCGCGTAGAGCTGCTGCGTCAGCACCTGCGCGGAATAGAGCGTGTGCCGGTCCGGAATGAAATAGGGGCCGACCTGCGTGCCCTTTGCCTCCATCGCAGCCACCAGCGCATCGACCATGCCGGTCTCGGCTGCGAGCTGACCGAGCATTTCGCGCACTTGCGGGAACTGGGTGACGCCGTTCATTTCGGCGGTGCGATGCGCAAGGCCGGTCAGGAACTTGAGCTTCACGCTCAGGCGCACCATCGCCTGGTAGTTCTGATAGACGTGACAGGGCGTCGCGTGAAACTGCTTCTGGCACATCTCGACGTTGCCCTCGATGAAGACGCGATCCCAAGGCACTTTCACGTCGTCGAAGTAGAGAACCGAGTCGTTCTCGTCGAAACGGCTCGACAGGGGATTGTCGAACACGGCGCCGGCGGCATCCTCATAGGATTTCCGCGACAGCATCTTCAGGCCCTTCGTATTCATCGGAATCGCGAAGGACATCGCATAACGCTCTTCCCCCGGACGCATCGGCTGGATGGTCGTGACGAAGACCTCGTCGGCCACCACGCCGCCGGTGGCGAGCATCTTGGCGCCGCGGATCGTGATCCCTTCGGCATCGCGATCGACGACACCGGCGGTGAGGAACGGATCGGCCTGTTCGGCCGCCCCCTTGGAACGATCGGCCTGCGGATTTATGATGACGTAGGTGAGATAGAGATCCTTGTCGCGCGCGTAACGATAGTAGCTCTCGAGCGCGCCGGCGCGGGCCGGATCGTACGCCTTGAAGACATCGAGCCCCATGTAGAGTCCGGAAATGCAGGACGCCACGTGGTCCGGGGCGCGGCCCATGAAGCCGGCATGCAGCGAGGCCCACGCCTCGAGGGACTTTCGCCGCGTCACGAGCTCGGCGTAGGAGGTCGGAAGCTGCCAGATACGGTTGGCGCGACCTGCGCCGGTGTCGAACGTCATCAACTCCGCGTTCGCCGGCGCACTGGCGAAGTCGAACAGGCCCGCCATGGAGCTCGCGAGATTGCGAAAGGCATGGTGCGTCGTGACGTCGCCGACCGAGGCGCCGTTGATGTAGATGGTTCGGCCATCCTTCAGGCCCGACAGATATTCCTTTGCGCTGCGCATCGCAGTTTCTCCGGTTCGAAGCTAGTAGTGAATGGGAAGCGGCCAGGTCGGCTCGCGCTCGGTTTCATCGACGAGATCGCGGTATCGGCCGCGAAAGAAGATCAGGGGAGCCGCGGCCTCGGCGCGGCTCGCGTGGCGAACGACACGGACAACGAAGATGACGTGGTCGCCGCCGTCGTGATTGGCATAGGGCGCGCATTCGAAATGCGCCATCGCGCCCGAGATCAGCGGCGCCTCAGCATGGCCGACCGATGTCTTGACCTGGTCCCATTTGTCGGACAGGGCGCGCGCAAACTGGTTGGAGATGTTTTCCTGGTCGCGCGCCAGGATGTTCACGGCAAAGCCCTTGGCTTCGAGCATCGCAGGCAGACTGCGCGCCTTGCGATCGACACTGAAGAGAACGAGCGGCGGATCGAGTGAGACGGAGTTGAACGAGCTCATGGTCATGCCGATTAGCTCTTCGCCACTGCCGCGCGCGGTCACCACCGCAACGCCGGTGGCGAATTCGCCGAGAGCACGCCTGAATGCACGATCCTCCATGGACTGCCTCGTCGCCCGGTCCTGATTTATAATTCCCAAGTAGCTTTCTGACAAAGCTATTTGAAAATGTCAATGCGCTTGCTGACCGGGCGCATGCGTGCTCTTTAGGCGGCTTCCAACGCTATGATTTTGCGGAGATAATGCCCGTGTCTGATGCACTGTTGACGGCGTCGAAGCCCGAACTGCTCGACAAGGATGGAGATCGCACGCTTCGCGGCGTCCTCTACGACTATTTTGCGTTCGGACGGGGCCTGGAAGCCGCTCGCGAGACCTTCGCGAGCTTTGTTGGCCTATCCCCCACCCAGTATCTGATCTTGATCGCAATCAAGAATTCGACGGCGGAAAAGCCGATGGGCGTTAATCAGGTCGCCGAACGGCTGTATCTCAGCGGCGCCTTCGTCACAAACGAGATCAACAAGCTAGTCTCTGACGATCTGATCGAGAAAAGCCCACATCCTGGCGACGGACGGCGCGTGCAGCTCACGCTAACCGAACGCGGGATGAACCTATTGATCCGCCTCGCCGCCTTGCAACGCCCGGTCAACGACGCCTTGTTTGGAATGCTGACGCGCGAGGAGTTCAAAGTGCTCTCGCAAATGCTCTCTCGACTTGCGTCGAACGCCGATAGCGCGCTGAAGCTCGCTGAGCACGTTCGGGCAACGCTCACGTCGCAAAATAACGAAGCGTACCGCACCGAGCCGCAGAGAGGCCGCAAGAAGCAACGAACAAGCCGGTAATGCCTGGGGTAGTGCCGACCAATGCGTGGGTGCTTCTCAGCTCCCTGGCCGAGCGACTGCATCGTCATAGCGAGGGAGCGCGACCAACCCAGCGAGAGTCTTTGGCTCTCGACTGGGTCAATGAAGTCGCCCGACTGCATTGAGGTGGAAACGAATTCAGCTCCAGGGCTGAGACTGTTGGTCAGCACTCGCCTCTCCCTTCCCTGCGAATTTGGGCGTGTAGGCTGCCACCAAGCCTCCTCACGTTGGCTGTGATGAGATTTTTCTTGACCTCCCGGCACACACGTCGTGCACATGCCGCAGTCTAACCAATTGAAAAATGTGAACTTTCGCTCCAATCCATCATGGGCGCCGCGGAAAAGCGATAGTCTTGCGATTTCAACAGTTTATCTTACTCTTCTAGGGGAAGAACAGCGAACGTGTGCACTCCAAAATAGACGAAATTGCACACGCTTGTACCCGTTTTGACCCTCTCGGTGCACACATAGTGCACGAATTGGGGAGTGCACACGTCCATTGCCAGCTTCACTCAGTTGCCTTCCGAAAACTGGCGCGCCAGGTCCGCCGCAAGAACCGCTGTGTGTCAGAGAGCTTCCGCCGCCGCAAGGATGGCGAGGACTGGGCGCTCGCCATGGAGCGCAATATTGACCGCAGCGGATCACCCAAACCGAAGGTTGCTGTGCGGGCTCGTACATTCGGTGACATTATCGATCTTCACATAAAGGATATGCACGAGGTTG